>SCRB01000126.1 GCA_004299545.1 Rhizobiaceae bacterium | reverse complement strand
CCATCGTCTGCATCACGCGTGGCGGCCTCGTCCCAGCCGCGATCATCTCGCGCGAACTGGGCATCAGGCTGATCGAGACCGTGTGCGTCGCCTCCTATCACGACTACAGCGAACAGGGGCAGATGGAGGTGCTGAAGGAGATATCCGGCTCGCTCCTGGAGAACGAAGGCGAAGGCATCCTGATCGTCGACGATCTCACCGATACCGGCAAGACGGCGGCAATCGTCCGCGCGATGATGCCGAAGGCTCATTTCGCCACGGTCTACGCCAAGCCGAAGGGGCGCCCGCTGGTCGATACCTTCATCACCGAAGTCTCGCAGGACACCTGGATCTATTTTCCCTGGGACATGGGCTTCAGCTACCAGAAACCGATCGCCGACGATCACAAGGGCTGACAACCGATCCTCCTCCCCATCAAGGCCATGGAAAGTCGAGGCAGCCGGCTCATTTCGTCCCCGCTATCCACATCCCCTGCCCACAAGATGTTGCGTCATGCCCCTGTCACGAAACGAATCATTGACGGTTCGCGGCGAGTCGCTTTTTATGAGCCATGCGCCACTGTTCGTGAGTGTGGCCGGAGCGTCCAGAGGCCGGTCTTTTTCCAGATTTCGAGCGTTTTCGGACAGTCTACCTATCGTGGGGATGGGCAGAAAAGATGCGTTTTGCGGGTAGTTCGAGGCCGTTAGCCGGTGGTAAAAATTAGGGTTAACACTATATTTAGTGTTTGCATCGACACTCGGCACTAGATACGGTTTGGTTTCCGTCTACGGAATCGGGACGGGAAAGAGTTTCAAAAGAACCCGCAGGGGTTCGCCGGCAAGCGCTACGGGACCGTCGGGTTCCTCGTCAGCAAGGTGGCGAACGGCTGCGAGACATGGAGAGCCGGTCATCTTCGGATGATCGGCGGGTGCGGGTTGCGCTTGTCGAAAGGGGAGAAATCTTCCTCGAAAAGCGCTATATATTGATAACTCAAAGGGACACGAAAATGCGCATCGAGCGGCGTTTCACCAAGGCGGGCCAGTCACCTTATGCGGAGATCGAATTCCGCAAGGCGGTGAGCGAGATCAGGAATCCCGACGGCTCGATCGTCTTCCGGCTCGCCGACATCGACGTGCCGGCACAGTTCTCCCAGGTCGCGACCGACGTTCTGGCGCAAAAGTATTTCCGCAAGGCCGGCGTGCCGGTGCGGCTGAAGAAGATCGAGGAAACCTCCGTCCCCTCCTTCCTTTGGCGCTCCGTGGCCGACGAGGCCGAGCTTGCCAAGCTGCCTCAAAACGAGCGCACCGGCTCGGAGACGGATGCCCGCGAGGTCTTCGACCGGCTCGCCGGAACCTGGACCTATTGGGGCTGGAAGGGCGGCTATTTCGCTTCCGAGGAAGACGCTCTCGCCTTCCGCGACGAGCTTGCCTACATGCTCGCCACACAGCGCGTCGCGCCGAATTCGCCGCAATGGTTCAACACGGGTCTTCACTGGGCCTATGGCATAGACGGGCCGAGCCAGGGCCATTTCTACGTCGACCCCTTCACCGGCAAGCTCACCAAGTCGAAATCCGCCTATGAGCATCCGCAGCCGCATGCCTGTTTCATCCAGTCCGTCGGCGACGACCTCGTCAACGAAGGCGGCATCATGGATCTTTGGGTGCGCGAGGCGCGTCTCTTCAAATATGGCTCGGGCACCGGCTCCAACTTCTCGCGCCTGCGCGGCGAAGGCGAGCGGCTTTCGGGCGGCGGCAAGTCGTCGGGCCTGATGAGCTTCCTGAAGATCGGCGACCGCGCTGCCGGCGCCATCAAATCCGGCGGAACGACCAGAAGAGCGGCCAAAATGGTGGTGGTCGACATCGATCATCCCGATATCGAGCAATATATCGACTGGAAGGTGAACGAGGAGCAGAAGGTGGCTTCGCTCGTCACCGGCTCCAAGATCGTCAAGAAGCATCTCGGCGAGATCATGAAGGCCTGCGTCAACTGCGAGGGCCATGACGACGATTGCTATGATCCATCGCTGAATACCGCGCTGAAGCGCGCCATCCGTGCCGCAAAGCGCGACGCGGTGCCGGAAAACTATGTGAAGCGCGTCATCCAGTTCGCCAAGCAGGGCTACACCTCCATCGCGTTCAAGACTTACGACACGGATTGGGATTCGGAGGCCTACCTCACCGTCTCCGGCCAGAACTCCAACAACTCCGTCTCCCTGAAGGAGGATTTCCTTCGCGCGGTCGAGAACGACAGCGACTGGCATCTCATCAACCGCATCGACGGCAAGGTGGCCAAGACGCTGAAGGCGCGGGAGCTTTGGGAAAAGATCGGTTACGCCGCCTGGGCCTCGGCCGATCCGGGGCTGCACTTCAACACCACCATGAACGACTGGCACACCTCGCCGGCCGCCGGCCCGATCCGGGCGTCGAACCCGTGCTCGGAATACATGTTCCTCGACGACACGGCCTGCAACCTCGCCTCGATCAACCTGCTCACCTATCGCAATGCCGACGGCACGATCGACATCGCGACCTATGAGCATTCGGTCCGCCTGTGGACCATCGTGCTTGAGATTTCCGTCATGATGGCGCAGTTCCCGTCGAAGGAGATCGCGCGGCTTTCCTACGAGTACCGCACCCTCGGACTCGGCTACGCCAATATTGGCGGCCTCTTGATGACCTCCGGCATCCCCTACGATTCCGACGCAGGCCGCGCCATCGGCGCCGCGCTCACCGCGATCATGACCGGCACGGCCTATGCGACCTCGGCCGAGATGGCCGCCGAACTCGGCGCCTTCCCCGACTATGACCGCAACGCGGAGAATATGCTGCGCGTCATGCGCAACCACCGCCGCGCGGCCTATGGCGAGCATGACGGCTACGAAAAGCTCTCGGTCAGCCCGGTGCCGCTCAACGCCGGGCATGTCTGGCAGAAGGAACTGGTGGAGCACGCCCGCGCCGCCTGGGACCGGGCCATCGACCTCGGCGAGGAACACGGCTTCCGCAACGCTCAGGCGACCGTCATCGCGCCGACCGGCACGATCGGGCTCGTGATGGATTGCGACACGACCGGCATCGAGCCCGATTTCGCGCTGGTGAAATTCAAGAAGCTCGCCGGCGGCGGCTATTTCAAGATCATCAACCGCGCCGTGCCAGAGGCCTTGCGCTCGCTCGGCTATGGCGAGGCTGAGATCGCCGAGATCGAAGCCTACGCCGTCGGCCACGGCAACCTCAATCAGGCGCCCGGCGTCAATCCTGGTTCGCTTCGCGCCAAAGGCTTCAGCGACGAGAAGATCGCCGCATTCAGCGCGGCGATC
>SCRB01000125.1 GCA_004299545.1 Rhizobiaceae bacterium | reverse complement strand
GCCGGCGTCCCGCACTGGCGGATGGTTGAGCCGGAACGGCCCGACCTTGTCGATGAACGACTGGTCGAACGTCAGGCGCGGAACATGGACCTTGAACACGCGGTTCCCATCGTGGACCACGACGCATTCACCTTCGCCCAACTTCATCAGGTCGTCGCTCGTGACCTTGAACCCCTCCTTTGCGGACTCCGAAAAGTTGAGGCTGTCGCCGCTGCTGCGGCCGTCCATGGCGCCCTTGGATAGCCGTTCCTTCATTGGCGCCTGATGCTGGTTCTCGCTCGTGCCGGCACTGATCGAGCGCTGGACCTGCATCTCTTTTCCGATCATTTCGGACATCCACTGTGCGACCTCTGGTTCGCCCGGCTTGAAGAACACTTTCGTATTCGTGTTCCCGGACACCATCGCTCGCAGTTCCTCGCCCAGCACCTCAAGGTTCGCCTTGGTCTGGAACGCCGGAATCATCACGATGCGCGCGGATCGCGCCTGCTCGAACATGCGCCCCCACGTCTGCGTGACGTAGGAGCCGGCCTCGTCGAAGAAGCCAAGGAACGGCCGCCGCGGGCGTTGCTCCTTGGGCAGAGCCTGCACCTTTGCGATGGCGGAACGAAAGTCGGCGGTCGCCAATCGAGCGAGCGCGACCGCCGCCTCGCTCTTCCCCATGGTTGGAAGCATCACGTACAGAATTTTCCCTTGCATGACGGCATCCACAAGCCGGATTTCCGGCGCGTATGAATTCATCACCTGGCCGAAACTGCCGCTGCCGAACTGCGCCAGGCGCGAGCCGAGCCCGCCGAAGGTTTGCTTCACGCGGTCGATGTCCAGGCGCTTCACTCCGGTCTTCTTGTCGATGGTCCTGAACTGTTCGAGGAACAGGTTCAGCGCGAGCGCTTCGTCGTCGTGGCCTCCACGTTCAAGCTCGCGCATCAGCGTGTCGAGCGCTTTAGCATTCGATAGCAAAACGCGAAGGTCGGCAAAGTCGAACCGCTTTCCCGTCGCGTGAATTGCAGCGACCAGCGTGTTGATCGCGATCGTCGCGTTTTGGCGGTAGTAGTCGGCCCCGGCGTTGTCTTCCGACGTCGGGATGAGGCTCACGCATCGCGCGGCGATTTCGTCGGCATCGCCGTCCAGCAGTGGGTTGTAGGTGTTACTTTTCGATGGCTCGCCCGGGTTGATCACGAGCACGTCGCCGGCCCGGCCGCACCAGCAGGCCATCTGCCAAAGTTTTTCGAGATTGTCAAAATCGAGCTTGCCATCGATCCACATCAAGCCGCCGCCGGCGTGAATCTGCTGAAACATCAGGTGCTCGCCCAGCACGGTTTTGCCCACGCCGGATTGGCCGACGATCATCGAGTGCCGTATCCATTTCGGGAGCGAAATCGTCAGCGGTTCCGCGCGGTCACCGACGTAGCCGATGTTCACCCCATCAGGGTCGAAAGGCGGAAGGTCGGACGAGTTGATTTCGAGCGCATTTTTGTACTGGAATGCGTTGATCCGGAGTTCGCCGGCAAGGCGTTTCCCGAGCAAAGCGCCGCCTACGCCAGCAAGCGCCATCGCCGAAAAAAGACCCAGTGCACCGGTGCCGAAAAGGCCCGGAAGCGTCAAAAATCCGCCGGCCATGATCGCGACCAGCGCGAGTGCATCGGCCCGCCCGGCGATCGGTGATTTCAGAACGTCACGCATGGAAACCATGGAAAGCCTCCAATGGCAAAAGCCAGGAAATTGAGGGATCGGATCGCTCCCCTGCCGGTAAGAAACGCCCAGCGGCGGACGCACGCGGAACGCGCGGAAATTTGCAAAACAGAAATCCGCCGGTCGTGCGTTTCGGGTAAAAGACGCGCGCCACGGCCTTCCGCTTTTGCTCTGCTTTTGATCTTCCACGAGTGCGGCAACACACCGCGCGAGGCAGGGGAGCCACGAAGTGGGGAACGAACGAAGTGAGTTCCCGCGCATGACGCCCGTCCAAGGGCGGCTTGCGCGCTGGGGAGAGCCGACGTTCGACCCGCGTCACCCAAAAAATGGGCCGCTTCATCGCCCATTTTTTCGGGTGACCGGCCCCGCCCCAAGGCGGGGCTTGGTCGGACGTTGGGGGGCGAAGCCCCGCAGGCGAGACGGCGCGAAGCGCCGGCGAGAACCCCTCTTGCAGGTGAGGCCGAAGGCCGATCCCGAGGACGCGCGTAGCGCGGACGAAGCCGGGATTCGCGAAGCGAATACCGGAAAAGAGGGGTTCTCGCCGGCGATAGCCGGCGAGCCTGCCGCAAGGAGCGCAGCGACGCCGCAGCCCGAAGGGCGAAGGGAATCGAGGAAAGGTGCCAGGCGCCAGCCTGGCGCAAGTTAGGGCGACAGCCCGGCCCCGCGCGCTTTCCAGCGGGGCAACTTGCGGAACACCGTCTTCCGAAGATGAAGAAAACATGTCGCGAAGTGGCGCCGGAACACCGGCGCCAGCAGCGCGCATCCCTGTCACAGTACACAGTGCCGAAAGGCACAGGGTACGATGCAGGGTGCGGCACACCGCATGCAGCAGGGTGCGCGCCATTTCAGCACCCGCCCGCATGCGGTGGAGCGGCAAGCGTCAGCGAGGCGCGTCCCGACGTGTCGATGGACGCGCCGGCGGGCGGCGAAGCCGCCTCCCGCTCCTGATTTTGCTTGCGGGCTTTTGCTTTGGCTTCGGCGCGATCGCGATCCTCTGTTGCGCGCTCTTCCGCCGTCAAAGCTGCCCGGCGCGCCTTGCGCAACCGGTCGATTTCGGCGGCTTCTTTGTGGTCGGCCTCGAAGCTCAAGCGGCGCGACCGGATGCCGGGAAGCGGCCTCGGCGATTGACCGGAATCCGCCGGGAAAGAATGCCAAACCGGATCAGCATCGAGGGCGCCCGGGTCCAGTGACCACCATCCGCAACCTTGGCGGTTTTTGTGGTTGTTTTTCACGACGCGGGCCGCGACGTGTTTTTCAAGTTCCCTGAGTGAGTCGGGCCAGTCGTCGGACAGAAAAGTCGGCGCGATCACGATGTATTCGTCGTGGAATCCGTCGCTGGTTTCGGACTCGCGGAAGCTCTTGGCGATCCGGTCGGCCAGCCCATTTTTCTGCTCCCAGCGATGAGGCGACTGGCCCACCATTCGCTCGTTTTCAACGAGAATGCGGCGATCTGGTTCCGGCCAGGCTGCGCCATCGGCGACCACCGGCGCGCCGTCGCGCTGGCGCCACAGTTCGCGCTCGAACTCGGCGCGACCGCCGGAAATCCCCAAGGCAACCAGCCCGGAGGTCTGGTTGTGGATGAACTTCGGCGGCAGCTTCTTGACGCGCCCGACGCTGCCGGTTTCCAGCGCACGCCGCACGGCTTCCGGGTCCTTGAGCCAGCGGCGGACGCCCGCCTCGTGCTTACCGTCACCGTGCGTCGTCAGAAAGACCTTGCAGCCGAGTTCGCCCGCCCAGCACCAGACCAGAGCGCCGCGTCGGACAAGCTTGGCGACGATCCGACGGAGCACAGCCTCGCGCACGTCCGGGAACATCGCGTACACCGTTTCGAGCACGATCGCACCGCCGAGAAAATCGGCGGTGCGAAGGATTGAGTCCTGTCGGTCGTTGAGTTGCATCGGGGGCTCCTTACTTTTCCGCGCGCTGCTGGTCGAGCGTCTTGCGCGCAAACTGGATCATCTGATCGCGGATACCGGCCTTGTGAACGAGCTTCAACAGTTCGCGATCAGCCGTTTCCGACTCGGCAGCCTTGGCGGCTTCGA
>SCRB01000124.1 GCA_004299545.1 Rhizobiaceae bacterium | reverse complement strand
ACTTGAAAAACGCACCGGATACCCCGGAAAGAAATGCCAATGGAATGAACATGACAATCGTCGCCAAGCTCGATCCGGTGAGGGGAGCGAGGAATTCCCGCGCCGCGGCCAGAACGGTTCTTTTGGGCTCGGCTAATCCCGGAACCGCCGCGCGGCGTGCGATCTGCTCGATCATGACGATCGCGTCGTCTATCAAAAGTCCGATGGAGGCAGCGATCCCTCCGAGCGTCATTATATTGAAAGTCATTCCGAGAATTTTGAGCACGACGCAGGTAACCAAGACGGACATGGGCACCGCAAGCATCGCAACAGCCGTCGCGCGCCAGTTGCGAAGAAACCCGAAAATGACGCAGGCGGCAAATACGATGCCGATCAGGATTGCCTCCTCGACTGCCTTGATGGATGAGTTGACGAGTTCAGTCTGATCGTACCATTTGTAGAGCCGTATCGATTTGGGCTGGCCTTTCATGAAGGTGTCGAGCTGGTGCTGGACCTCATGTTGGAGCGTGACCGAATTGGCCTTGTCCTGCTGGTAGACATCGAATGTTACAGCAGGGTGCCCGTTGTCGTTTACGAGCAATTGCTTGGGGACTGAACCCATTTCAATGGACGCTATATCGCCCAATCGAACGATATTGCCCTGCGACGTCCTCAGCATCACATCCTTCACGGATTGAATATCCTTGAAGGACGAATTCTCGATTGTCAGGAACAGCAGGCTGTTATCCTGGATGCGCCCGACGGCGTTCAGCGAATTGGTTTGTGAAATCGCTTTCGCGACAGCATCCACGGAAAGCCCGTATGCCTGAAGCGTTGCCGACGCGATATGGACCTGCACTTCGGGAGTATTCCCTCCGAGCACACCGACCTTCTTCACGCCAGGTATGCCGGTCAAGAGCGGCGCAATCCGGTATTGGGCCAGTTGGCGGAGCTTCGACGGCGATTCCTTGTCGGAGAGGAGGGCATAGGAGACGAACGGCGCGATCGCCGTGGGGCTCATCTGAAGAGCATCGTAAACCGTGCCGACCGGCAGGTCGGGCAGCTTTTGGGCGAACGCCGTATCGACCGACTGAAGTGCCTGTCTCATGTTGGAGCCCCAAGGGAAATCGACAAATATCTCCGCCGACCCTCGGGATGTTTTCGATTCGACGTCGGTTGCTCCGGGTACCGCACGGGCCACCGCCTCGAGCGGTTCGGTAACTTCGACAAGCATTTGCTGCGAGGGCATGCTGCTGCTGTCGATGACGACGCGGATGCGGGGAAAACTCACGACCGGGAACAGGCTGACGGGAAGATTGATACCAGCAAATACGCCAGCCAGCGTCAGTGCGACAGCGACGAACAGCAGCGACGTCCTGTGCCGCTCCATAAAATCTGTGAAGTTCACTTCTTTGCCAATTCGTTTGAGGCAGCGTTTTTTGCATTAGCCGTTCGCAGATGCATGCCGTCTGTAAGCTGGTGATTGCCGGCGAGAACGATATCGTTTCCGGCAGTCAGATTCCCCTGGATCACATCATTGGCGCCATCGGAGCCGATCACTTCGACCGGCACTGTGCTTGCAGTCATGTCGACCGCCTGCACGACATAGGTTTGGCCCTTGTCATTCACCAGGATGGCGGCGTGCGGAACCAGGAAGCCCTCTGCCCGTCCCGTCGTGATTTGCGCTTCCGTAAATTGTCCGATCTTCAGCTTTCCTTGCGGCAGGGATATCTGTATCGGAACCAGCCCGTCGCTTTGACGCACAAGTTCACTTTTCATCACGACAGATCCGGAAGCTGAATGACTGCCGTTTACCGCCACAAGGCTCGCCTTGTCGCCGATCGAAATGGTATTTGCGTGTGCGGGAATGACACCGGCATCCAGCACGAGGCCATTCGGCCTCGCCAGTTCCAGCAACTGCGCGCCCGGCGCCACGACCGACCCGATACCGACATTGATTTTCAGGACGATCGCTTCCTGTGGAGCCTTGATCACCTTTGGTCCGTTGGCGCCCTCCTTTTCGAGTGCGTCCAACTGGGACTTGGCTTCGGCCGCCGCTTTTTCGTCCTGAGCTAGCTGGCTTCCGGTCCTGAGGTGCAGTCGTGCGAGGGATTGGTCGGTGGCCAACAAC
>SCRB01000123.1 GCA_004299545.1 Rhizobiaceae bacterium | reverse complement strand
TTCCTGGCAGATCGTCCCGAGCATTATGCTGAAATTCCTGGCCGATCCCGACCGCGAAAAAGCCGCACGCGTCATGCAGGCTATGATGAAGATGGTGAAACTGGATATCGCTGCGCTTCAGGCAGCCTATGACGGGCGTGGGTAACAACAGAGACGCAACAGAGGAGACGACGATAATGACAAAGGGCTTCTTCTGGTATGAGTTGATGACGAGCGATGCGAAGGCCGCGGAAACCTTCTATGCAAAGGTGGTCGGCTGGAAGGCGAAGCTGTTCGAAGGCCAATCGGACATGCCGCCCTATACCGTGCTTTCCGCCGGCGAGCGCGGCGTTGGCGGCATCATGGCGATGCCGGACGAATACCGCAAAGGCGGCGGCCATCCGGCCTGGGTCGGCTATGTCCATGTGGCGGATACCGACGCTGCCGCAGATGCGCTGAAGAAGGCGGGCGGCACGGTGCACCGCTCACCGAGCGACATTCCCGATGTCGGCCGTTTTGCGGTGGTCGCCGATCCGCAGGGCGCGATCTTCAATATCCTTCATCCGAACGGCCCCGACCAGCCACCGGTGCCGGCCGGCACGCTTGGCCATATCGGCTGGCACGAACTTTACACTTCCGACTGGAAGAAGGCGCTCGACTTCTATTCCGCCCAGTTCGGCTGGAAGAAGACACGTGAATTCGACATGGGCGAAATGGGCATCTATGCCCTTTTCAACATGGGCGGCGACGAAGCCGGCGGCATGATGAACAAGCCGCCGCAGATGCCCTCCTCCGCATGGCAGTTCTATTTCAATGTCGAGGGCATCGACGCGGCGGCGAAACGCGTCACCGACAGCGGCGGCAAGGTGCTGATGGGGCCGATGGAAGTGCCCGGCGGGCAATGGATCGCGCAATGCCAGGACCCGCAAGGCGCGCATTTCGCACTGGTCGCACCGGGCCACTGAACCGTTCCGGGAATTCTCTTTCCCTGATGAAGATCGCCCCGGACAGTCTCGTCCGGGGCTTTTTTTCTATGCCGCGAGGCGAAACGATTGAATTTTGAGTTGTTCTTCGGCTGGACAGATCGCGGCACCTTATACTATTAATAGTAATATATGCCGCCAAAACAGGCGACAGCCAAGGGAGGCAGGGAGTTTGGCAGGGTCATCCGATCTCGCCGCGTCGAGGGAAGAAACGCCCTTCGAACACGCGATCCGCCTGGAGCACGTCGAGAAATTCTTCGGACCCATCCAGGCATTGCGGGACATCACGCTCTCGATCGGCAAGAACGAGATCGTCGGCCTGATCGGCGACAACGGCGCCGGGAAATCGACGCTCATCAAGGTGATGACCGGCGTGCTGGCACCGAGTTCGGGGCGAATTTTCGTACGCGACAAGGAGATCGACCTTGCCGACTATTCGGTCAGGATGGCGCACGATCTGTCGATCGAAACCGTTTATCAGGACAAGTCGCTTGCCGACCAGCAGCCGCTTTGGCGCAACTTCTTCGTCGGGCGCCAGATCACCAACCGTTTCGGCTTCATCGACGTCAAACGTGAGAAAGAGGTCGCGGCTGAAATGCTGCTGACGTCGATCGGCTTTCGCGGCGTCGGCATAACGGTCGATTCCACCGTCTCGCAGCTTTCCGGCGGCGAACGGCAGGGCATCGCGATCGGCCGGGCGATGCACTACAACGCCGATGTCATCGTGCTCGACGAACCGACGGTTGCCCTTGCCGTGAAGGAAGTGCGCAAGGTTCTCGACTTCATCCGCCGGATCAAGGCGTCCGGCCGTGCCTGCGTCTACATCGAGCACAATCTCGCCCATGTCCACGAGGTCGCCGACCGGCTGATCGTGCTCGACCGCGGCACCGTCGTCGCCGAGATCGAGCCGAAGGACATGACGGTCGCCGACCTCACCGAATACCTCATCCAACTCCAGCAGCACACGGCCTGAAAATATGGCGTCTTCCACTCCTTCCATATTCCGCCGGATCGAGGCGCTGCCGATCATCATCGTCTTCATCCTGCTTCTGGCGCTGTTCATGTATCTGGCGCCGGAGGTATTCCTCAGGCCCTTCATCTACACCACCTTCATCTCGACGCTGCCGCCGCTGATCTTCCTGGCGCTCGGCCTCACCTTCGTCATCGGCGCCGGCGAGATCGATCTCTGCTTCCCGGCAATCATCGCCTTTTCCGGCTTCACCTTCGCCATTCTCTTCAAGCAATACGACCTCGGCTGGATCGCCGTGATCGCGACGCTTCTTGCCGGAAGCGTCATCGGCTTCCTGAACGGCGTCCTCGTTGCCAAGGTCGGGCTTCCCTCCTTCATCGCGACGCTGGCGACGCAATTCTTCTGGGCCGGCATGGCGACGGTCCTGTCCGGCGGCAAATCCTATGCGCTGCGCGGCGTCGAGAAGAGTTCCGTCTATTCCGTTCTGGTCGGCACGCCTTTCGCCAAGCCCGGCAGCTATGACTGGATCAGCCAGTTGTCGATCCAGGGGCTGTGGACGGTGCTCGCCGTGATCTTCCTCTGGTTCATCCTCAACCGCCACCGTTTCGGCGAGCACACGCTTTTCATCGGCGATTCCAACGCCGTGTCGCGCGTCGTCGGCATTGATGTCGATTGGGAAAAGATCAAAATCTTCACGTTGATGGGGCTGCTGTCCGCGCTGGCGGCGCTTTTCCTGACGCTGGAGAACAAGAACTTCTTCGGTAATCAGGGCGAAGGCTATCTCCTGACCGCGATCGCCTCCGTGCTGATCGGCGGCACGTCGATCTTCGGCGGTCGCGCAACGATCATCGGCACCGTCTTCGGCTGCTTCATCATCGGCATGATCGAGGCGGGGCTGGTTGCGACGGGGCTGACCGGCGCCTGGGTGCGCACGATCGAGGGCATCGTCTTCCTCGTCTCGATCATCTTCTATTTCCTCATCGATGAGCCGCAGCGCCGCGCCGCATTTTTCGCCCGCATCGGCATGGTCAGGGGATTCGGCCGCAAGCGAACGGCCGGGTAACAGAAGCAATTCCAGGAAAAGTGTGAAGCGGTTTTCCGTCCGGAATTGCGAAAGAACAAAGACATAGAGAATTCCCGCGATTTGGAGCGGAAATTCTCGGGAAACCGTACGCTCCGGGGAGGATCGCGGCGCGCCACGGTAAAGGCAGAAGATCCAGGAGGAAACGACCATGAAACGATCGAGAATGATGCTGGCCGGCGCCGCCGCGCTGGCACTGACATGCGGCACCGTGGCCGCCAATGCAGCCGACGCGCCCGGCAAGGGCGTCACCATCTATATGCAGATGGGCGGCAACCCCGGCGACGGCGCGACGCTGGCCCGCCAGAACGGCGCCAAAGCCGCGGCGACCGCCCTCGGCGTCGACAAGCTGAACGCGCAGTTCTCCGCCTGGGCGCCGGAAACGATGCTGACCCAGTTCAAGCAGGCGCTTGCGGCGCACCCCTCCTGCATCGTCATCATGGGCCATCCGGGCGCCGACGCCTTTGCCGACCTCGTCAAGCAGGCAGTCGATCAGGGGATCGTCGTGACCGACGGCAACTCGCCGCTCACCTCGCTCCAGAAGGAATACGGGCCACAGGGCTTCGGCTATGCCGGCGTCAACCTTTACGAGGGCGGCGCACTGGTCGCCAAGCAGATGATTGCAAAGGGCCATCTCAAGTCTGGCGACGAGGCCATGGTCTATGGCGTCTTCAGTCAGGCCGAGCGCGGCCTGTCCGAAAAAGGCCTTGCCGACACGCTGGAAAAAGCTGGCCTCAAGGTGGATCGGCTGGAGATCTCGCCCGAGATCAATTCCGATCCGTCGCTCGGCGTGCCGGTGCTTGCCGCCTATGTGCAGAGCCATCCCAAGCTGAAGGCGATCGGCACCCAGCACGGCGGCGTCACCGCCGTGCTCGAGCAGGTCCTCAAGAAGGCCGGCAAGAAGCCCGGCGAGATCATCGTCGGCGGCATCGATCTGGCACCCGCGACGATCGACGGGCTGGAATCGGGCTATGTCTCCGTGACGCTCGACCAGCTTCTCTACATGCAGGGCTTCATGCCCGTCCTGCAATGCGTACTCTCGGCGAAGTACAAGATGCCGGGCCTCGACCTCAACACCGGCGCGGGCGTCGTCACGCCTGACACGATCAAGGCGCTGGTGCCGCTCATCAACGAAGGCATCCGCTGAGCGGGCTTATCATTTCAGTCGGCGTGCTCGCGCGCCGGCTGTCCTTTTAACGCGCACTAAAGCGAGCGGTAAAGCTCCGAGGCGTCCTCATAGCCGTAGCGGATCGGGACGGGTGAATCAGGCGTCCAGCCCTCCGCTGTTC
>SCRB01000122.1 GCA_004299545.1 Rhizobiaceae bacterium | reverse complement strand
GTAATATGCAGGCCGGGATGAAGCCATTCCGCCTTGAGGATAGGCTCGCGCGCCGGTGTCGTGGTGACGACGAGCTGGCTTTCCGCCACGAGCCTCGCTGGGTCGCCGTCAGCCCGCGCCTCGATGCCGAGCGCCGCCCCGATATCTGCGGCGCACGCCTCTGCCTTCGCCCGGTCGCGTCCCCAGACCAGCACCCGCCGGAAAGGGCGCACCAGATGCGCCGCTTCTGCCTGAAGCCGCGCCTGCACGCCGGTCCCCATGATCCCTGCGGTTTCAATCCGTGCTGGCGTCAGCCATTTCGCCGCGACCGCGCCGGCAGCGGCCGTGCGGATATCGGTCAGGTAGCCATTATCGAGGAAGAGTGCCTGGACGAGGCCGGTTTTCGCCGAAAACAGGATCATCAGCCCGTTGAGGCTGGGAAGCCCAAGCTTCGGATTATCGAAGAAGCCGGGGCTGACTTTGATGGCGAAACCGTCGAAGCCCGGCAGCCAGGCGGTCTTGACGTCAACCTCCCCATGCGCATCGGGAATCTCCATCGACAGGATTGGCGGCATGACGACCCTGCCGGAAGCGAGCGCACCGAAGGCGCTTTCGACGACGCCGATAGCGGCGAGATCGAGCGGGATCGCCTTGCGAAGTTCTGCCTCCGTAACGATGGTGATCTCATTCGCCATAGCGCCGGCCCCTGACGATAGTGCCGTCGAGATCGATGTTTGCCCCGCGCATGATGTCGCTGTACTGCTTCATGTCGAGATTGCGTCCGGTAATGATCGCCGCAACCGGGCCGGGCGGGAGAGGGTCGAGCTTGCCCGCCTGCATGGCGGCGATACCAACGACGCTGGCGCCCTCCGCCACCAGCCGGTCCTCATAATAGAGCGTCTGCATGGCGCGGTAGATCTCTTCCTCGCTGACGAGGACAACGGCGTCCAGCAATTCCCTGCAGATCGCGAAAGAAAGCCGGTTTTCCAGGCCGATGCCACCGCCGAGCGAATCCGCAAGGCTGGCGACTTCCGTGACCGCGACCGGATGGCCAGCGCGGATCGATGCTTCCATGGCTGCGCCGCGGTCCATGGAAACGCCGATCACCTTGACCGCCGGCTTGTTCGCCTTGGCGGCGATCGCGATGCCGGCGGCAAGGCCGCCCCCCGACAAAGGTATGAGCAAGGTTTCGACGTCGGGCCGCTCTTCCAGGATTTCGAGGCCGATGGTTCCCTGACCGGCAATGACCAGCGCGTCGTCGAAGGGAGAGACTTCGACCAGCCCCTCTTCGTCCCTGAGGCGCAGGCTTTCGGCAAGCGCCTCGTCCTGGCTGCGGCCGACGATCCTGACCTCGGCGCCGAGTGCGCGGATGCCCTCGACCTTAGCATTCGGCACCAGTGCCGACATGCAGACGACCGCTCTCAGGCCTCGCTTCTTCGCCGCGAAGGCGACGCTTCTGCCGTGGTTGCCCGTCGAGCAGCAGACGACGCCGGGGACATCGCCCGGCAACGCAAAGACAGCGTTGGCCGCCCCGCGCAGCTTGAAGGCGCCGGTCGGCTGGGTCATTTCGAGTTTCAGAAGGAAATCGCGGCCGCTGGCCTTCGTCAGATATTGCGACGGAACAAGCGGCGTTTGAAGCGCGGTTCCGGCAATCCGTTGCCGGGCGGCAAGGATATCGGCAAGGGTGGGCCATCCCGCACGAACGGAAGCCGGGTTCATTTGCCTTCCCTGACAGCACTGAGGAACTGCCTCGTCCGTTCCTCGCGCGGGTTGCCGAAAATCTCGTCCGGTGTTCCCTCTTCGCGGATCTTGCCCTTGTCGAAGAAGCAGACGCGGTCGGAAATCTCGCGCGCGAAGCGCATCTCGTGCGTGACCAGCAGCATGGTAAGGTCGTGCTCCTCTGCCAGACGGCGGATGACGGTCAGCACCTCGCCCACCAATTCCGGGTCGAGAGCCGAGGTCGGTTCGTCGAAGAGCATGATGCGCGGCCGCATGGCGAGTGCGCGGGCGATGCCCACGCGCTGCTGCTGGCCGCCCGATAGTTGGCCGGGGAATTTGTCGGCATGCTCGGTGAGGCCGACCAGCTTCAGCAGTTCCTCTGCGCGCGCCTTCGCCTCCGCCTTCGACAGGCCGAGCACGCTGCGCGGTGCCTCTGTCAGGTTGCGCAGGACCGTCATGTGCGGGAAGAGGTTGAACTGCTGGAAGACCATGCCGAGTTGCGTGCGCATCTTGCGCAGATGCGCCTCGCCGGCTGGTGCAAGATCGCCGTTCTTCCGTTCGTGCCACAGCGGTTCGCCGCCGACATAGATGACGCCTCCACTGATCGTCTCCAGCGTCATCAGGATTCGCAGTACCGTCGATTTTCCCGAGCCGGATGGCCCGATGATCGTCACCTTCTCGCCTTGGGCGACGCTGAAGTCGAGTTCGTCAAGAACGATATGGCTGCCATACCGCTTGACCACCTTGTCGAAGGCGATGATCGGTTCGGTCATCTGAGGGACAATCCTCTTTTGGGCAGGCTGACATCGACGATCCGCACGATCGCCGAGGCCACCAGCGTCAGGATCAGGTAGAGCGCGCCGACCATGGAGAGCGGCACGAGGTAATCGAACGTCTGGTCGCCGATGATCTTGGCGACATTCAGCATTTCGAGCACTGTGACGACGGAGAGCACCGGCACGTCCTTCATGATCGAGACAAGGTAATTGCCGAGCGCCGGTATGACGCGCGGCACCGCCTGCGGCAGCACGATATGGGTGAAGGTCCGACGCGGCGTAATGTCGAGAGCCTTGGCCGCCTCGTGCTGGCCGGGCTCGACCGCCTCGATGCCGGCGCGGTAGACCTCCGACGTATAGGCGCTGTACTGGATGCCGAGCGCCAGCGCGCCGGTCAGGAAGGCCGGCAGGATGATGCCGTAATCCGGCAGCACATAATAAAGGAAGAAAAGCTGCACCAAAAGCGGCGTGTCGCGGATGAATTCGGTAACGAACGCCGCCGGCCATGCGACGATGCGCGAGCGGGCGCCCTTCAGCGCGGCAAGCGCAAGGCCGATCACCATGGCCACGAAGAAGCCGACGATGGACGCTTCGATGGTGACGACGAGGCCCCGGAGCAGCATGGGAAGGATCGACAGGGCAAAAGCCCATTCGCCATGCGAGGTATCCCAGCTATAGCCGAAGAGCATGGGTCATCTCCTCGCGCGGCGCCAGCGGCTGACGGAATGTTCGAGCGTCCGCATGATCGCGGTGAGAACAAGCGCCATGCCGAAATACATGAACAGGATGATGGTGTAGATGGTTTCGCTGTTCTGGTAGTAATTGCGCAATTGCTCGGCCTTGAAGGCGAGGTCGCTCAGGCTGATGAGGGAGGCCAGCGCCGTATCCTTGAGGTTCTGCACCGCGAGGTTGCAGAAGCTCGGCATCATCTCCGGGATGGCCTGCGGCAGCGCGACGCGCCACAGCGCCTGCCGCGGCGTGAAATTGAGCGCTCTTGCCGCCTCGTACTGATTGCGGCTGACGGCCTGGATGGCGCCGCGCACCACCTCAGCGCCATAGGCGCCTATATTGAGGCCGAGCGCCAGGACGCCGGCGACGACCGGGGGCAGCCTAAGGTCGATGCCAATCAGGTCTCCCGCGATCGGCAGCGCGAAATAGAGCCAGAACAGCTGCACCAGAAGCGAGGTGCCGCGAAACACCTCGATATAAATGACGGAAAGGCTCTTGATGAACCAGTTGGGCGAAAGCTTCCCGATCCCCGACGCGAACGACATGATGCCGCCGAGGATGGTGGAATAGACGGTGAGCTGGATCGTTACCCACGCGCCCTGGGCGAGGGGTCCGACATACGCCTCCCAGTGCATTGGCTCTGCTCCATCATGCGCGTCCGATGGTGAATATAGAGCGCCGAACCGGCCGGATGTTATCCGGCCGGTCGAGCCGGAGGCTATTTTTCAGAGCACAGCTGCTTCGTGGTCTTGGCCGTGGACTGCGCGATGTCGGTCGGCGTGAAGCCGTAGCCCGACAGGATCTTCTTCCATTCGTCGGTCTTCTTGAAGGCGTCCAGCTCCTTGTCGAAGGCCTTCTGCAAATCGGTCGACTTCTTGTTGAAGTTGAAGCCGCCCCAGCTGCGCGTTTCCTTGCCGTCGATGATGGGGTCCTTGAAATCGGAAACGATCTGGAGCTTGTTGTCGCTCTTCGCGGCAAGTTCGCTTGCGGTCAGGCCGGTCGCCGCGTAGGCATCGGCTCTTCCGGTCGCGACCGTCGAAATGGCGTCGGCATTGGAGGCGATGGTGACGATATTGCCTTCGGGAACGCCGAGCTTCTGCATCATCTGAAGCTGATCGGCGCCGGCCATCACGGCAACCTTCTTGCTGCCTTTGGCGAAATCCGAATAGGCATGGACAGCGTCCGGATTGTCCTTCTTGACGAGAAGGCCTTCGCCATAGGTCGTGTTCGGATCGGAATAGAGAACCTTCTGGCAGCGCTCGGGCCGGATCGCCATTTCAGCCGCCGTCATGTCGAAGCGATTGGCTTGCAGACCCGGGATGAGGGAGGAGAAATTTGTCACCACCCATTGTATGTCCTTCGGGTCGATGCCGAGCTTCTTGACGATGACGCGCGCCACGTCCGGTCCGGCGCCCTTGGCGTCGCCTTCCGGCGCCATATAGCCATAGGGAATTTCATTCGCCACGGCGATGCGGATATAGCCGCGGTCCTTGATCTGCTTCAGCGTGACCGCGCCGGCCGATGTCGAGGCCAGCATCGCCAGGGCCGCTGCCGCCACGATCGCCTTGACGGTTGTTTTCGCTTTCATGCTCATATCACTGCTCCCATTTCTGACAGGCATGGTTTCATTTCTTGAAACGATCGGCCGGCCGCCGAACCCCTTTCCGACGGCCCTACCATTGTTGCGAAGACGCTCTCGCAGCCCGAAAATACCCGCTTCCAGCGCCCTCCTTCGAGACCGATGACGCCGTTGTGAGCTTGCGGAACCGAAAAATGTTTTCAGTTGATTTGCCCTCGAAACTTCGTCATCCTCTCTGTTGTACACAACATCACGGCTTTAGTGCCGATGTCAACCGGTATATGGGGATTTTAGCGCAAAATATCTCGCGCTACGGCTCAATTCGTGTGTAGATGTACACAAATATGGTCCGCTTTCGGAGGTTCTTCCCATGCCTGCCCAGCAACTGCCTTTCTCGCGCGGCGAATACGATCGTCGCCTCGCCGCCGTACGCAAGGCGATGGCCGATCGGGATATCGATGTTTTGTTCGTCGAGGATCCGTCGAACATGGCGTGGCTTACCGGCTATGACGGCTGGTCGTTCTATGTCCATCAAGGCGTCATCGTCTTTCATGACGAGGACCCGGTCTGGTGGGGACGCGGCCAGGACGCCAACGGCGCGCGCCGCACCGTCTGGATGGAGGAGGGGTCCATAACCTGGTATGCCGAC
>SCRB01000121.1 GCA_004299545.1 Rhizobiaceae bacterium | reverse complement strand
GTCAGCGTCAATCCGTCGATTTTCGCGATCCCTCTTATGACGAGATCGCGGCGGCGCTGGAACGCTTCACGAAAGCGCGCGACTTCGTGCTGCGGGCCTTCGAGCGCCGCGAGAGCCGCCGCCTGGCAGACCGCGCTGACCGAAGTGACGGATTGGCTCTGGACCGTCCCCATGGCCCTGATGAGCGTTTGCGGCCCGGCGACGTAGCCAACGCGCCAGCCGGTCATCGCATAGGCCTTGGAGACACCGTTGACGATCAGGCTGCGGTCGCGCAGTCCGGGACAGGCCCTGCCGAAAGAAACGAAGTCGCGGCCATCGAAGATGATGTGCTCGTAGATCTCGTCGGACAGCACCAGTACGTTCGGATGGCGCTGAAGCACGGTTCCGAGCGCCTTCAGTTCGGTCTCGGAATAGACCACTCCGGAAGGGTTGCCGGGCATGTTCAGGAACAGCCATTTGGTGCGCGGCGTGATGGCTGCCTCCAGAATCTCCGGCGTCAGGCGGAATCCTGTCTTTGGCAGGCATTCCGGCATGACCGGCCGCCCTCCCAGAAGCTTCACCATCTCCGGATAAGAGACGAAATAAGGTGCCGGCAGGATCACTTCGTCTCCCTCTTCGAGGGTAGCCATCAGTGCATTGAAGATGATCTGCTTGGCGCCGTTGGCGACCGCGATTTCCTCAGGATTATAGAAAATGCCGTTCTCGCGCTCGTACTTGGCGCAGATCGCCTGGCGCAATTCGCGTGTGCCGAGGGCAGCGGTATAGAGTGTCTTGCCGTCGAGCGCGGCACGGTGCGCCGCCTCGATGATATGGGCGGGGGTTGCGAAATCAGGTTCGCCGAGACCAAGATCGATGACGTCGACGCCCTCGGCCATCAGCGCTTTGGCGGCCTGGGAAACAGTCATGGAGGCCGATGGCTTGACCATCGAAAGCCGCGACGAGAGATAGCTCATTCACGTGTTCCTCGTAACGTAGCCTTTGACGATGTCGGCGGCGCGCGCTTCGGCCGAGCGTTCGGCCGGGTCTCCGAAGCCGCCGCCTCCGGGCAGGTTGAGAATGAGCCGGCGGCCGGCCGGAACGTGCTGCCATCCCTTCGGGCGCAGCTTCGTGCCGTCGTCCAGCGTCACAGAACCCGGAGACCCCGGTTTTCCGCCGTCGCGACCGCGCGGCGACGTTTCAACGCGATCGAACATCGCCGAGAATTCAAATTCATGCCCTTCGGCTGGCGCAATTTCGATGATCTGGCCAAGCCCGCCCCGATATTTGCCGTCGCCACCCGAATCCGGGCGCAACTCCTTGCGCCAGATGACGATCGGCCCGGTATGTTCCGTCGCTTCGATCGGCATGGTGTGGACTCCGGACGGAAATGCCGTAGCCGACAGGCCGTCGAGGCCGGGCCGCGCCCCCATGCCGCCCGAATTGAACATCAGCACCTCGGCGCGCCGTCCGCCCTGCCCCGAGGCCGGACGAACGGAGAAATGCACGTTCCAGAGCGACGCAGCGCCTTCGGCCAGAATCCTGCCCGGCATCGCCTTGGCAAGCGCGCCGAGAACCAGATCCGGCACCATATGGCCAATGACATGGCGCAGAGAAACAGGTGCCGGCCGCTCGGCATTCAGGATGTTGGTGGGCGAAGTGACCGTGAAGGCGGCGAGCGAGGCGGAGTTGTTCGGGATATCCGGCGCAACCACGCATTTGATTGCGTAGGACGCATACGCCTTGGAATATATCATGGGCACGTTGATGCCCCAGCGGCTCACCGGGGACGAACCGCTGAAATCGATGCTGACATTGTCGTCGGCGATCGTGACGCGGGCGGCGAGCTTGATCTGGTCATCATAGCCGTCGGTCATCATCTCGTTCGACCAAATGCCTTTCGGCAGGGCGGCGAGACGCTCCATGACGGCGGCATGGGTATGCGAGAAGATAAAATTGCCGATCTGGTCGAGATTGGGGAACCCGACTTCCCTCAGCATCTCCACCAATCGCTTGTGGCCGACGTCGTTACAGGCTGCGAGCGAATAGAAATCGCCGATAACCTGATCCGGTTCGCGGACATTGGCGCGCAGAATCTTGAGCAGATCCTTGTTGACCTCCCCACGCTCGGCAAACTTCATGACCGGGATCTGGATACCTTCCTCATAGACCGATTTGCCGTCCGCCCCGAAGCCGCGTCCACCGACGTCGACGACATGGGCGGTACAAGCAAAATAGCCGATCAGCGTTCCATCCAGGAAAGAGGGAGAGACCATGGTGATGTCATGCAGATGGCCGGTGCCCTTCCAGGGATCGTTGGTGACGTAGGTGTCGCCTTCGAAGGTCTCTTCGCGCGGGATTTCGGCGATGAAGTGCAGGACGGCCTCGGCCATCGTGTTAACGTGGCCCGGAGTGCCCGTCACCGCCTGGGCAAGCATGCGCCCTTGTGGATCAAAAATCCCCGCCGAAAGATCACCGGCCTCACGCACGGAAGTGGAAAAGGCGGTGCGCAAAAGAGTGAGGGCCTGTTCCTCGACGACGGAGATGAGGCGATTCCACATGACCTGCATGCGGATTTCGTCAATCTGACTCACGCGGAGTATCCTTTGCGCATAAGGAGAAGGGAGCCATCAGCCTGCACGACGGCATCAAAGGAAGAGGTGACGACAGTCGACGTCTCCTGTTCCACGACGATTGCAGGCCCCTGGATCCGAACACCGGGAGCGAGGCTGTTACGCATTAGGATCGCCGTTTTTTGTTCCGCGCCGCTGGTCGGATCGAAGACGGTGCGGAATATCTGCATATCGATTGGCCGCCCTCCGAGATCGAGCGGATAGGATTCGCTCGTTGGCCGGATATCCTGCGCCCTGACGGACCAAGTGACGAATTCTATCTCCGCGCCCTCGACGGCGCGTCCGAAGAATTGGGCATAACGGGTTCGGAAGGCGTCCTCGATCATGCTTTCGTCATGGGAT
>SCRB01000120.1 GCA_004299545.1 Rhizobiaceae bacterium | reverse complement strand
ATCAGCGCCGTCACCATGGCGTCCATGATTCCCTCGGGCACCTCCTTGCCGTCATGATCGAGGATCGCGGGGTTGGTCATCAGATGCCCGACATTCCTGACCAGCATCAGCGAACGGCCGGGAAAGGTCAGCTTGGTGCCATCCGGCGCGGTATAGGTCCTGTCGCCGTTGAGGCGGCGGGTGAAGCGCCTGCCGCCCTTCTCGATTTCTTCGGTGAGATCGCCCTTCATCAGACCGAGCCAGTTGCGGTAGACCGCCGCCTTGTCTTCCGCATCAACGGCGGCGACGGAATCCTCGCAGTCCTGGATCGTCGTCAGTGCCGCCTCGAGAACGATGTCGGCAATCCCCGCATCATCGGTGCGGCCGATCGGGTGGTCCCTGTCGATGACAATCTCGATATGAAGGCCGTTCCGCTCCAGAAGAAGCGCGGAAGGGCTTTCCGGCGTACCGAGATAACCGGAAAAGTGGAGTGGATCGGCCAGGATCGCCGTGCCCCCTGCCGTTTCGGCCTTCAACGTCCTGGCCGAAACGGAGAGCTTTTTCACCTCGGCCCAACTTCCCATTGCGAGAGGAACGGATTTGTCGAGGAAGTCGCGCCCCCAGGCGATGACCTTCTCGCCGCGCTTCGGGTTGTAGCCCTTGCCCTTCTCCGCCCCATCCATCTCGGGAATGGCATCGGTACCGTAAAGCGCATCGTAGAGCGAACCCCAGCGCGCGTTTGCCGCGTTCAGCGCATAGCGCGCGTTCATGACGGGCACGACGAGTTGCGGGCCGGCGACGATGGCGATCTCCGGATCGACATTGGCGGTCGTCACCTTGAAATCCGGCCCTACCGGCAGGAGATAGCCGATGTCGGTCAGGAATTTCCTGTAGACCGCCGGATCGGACGGTGCCCCATTGGCGCGATGCCAGGCATCGATCTTCTCCTGCAAAGCATCGCGCTCCTCGAGCAGGGCGCGGTTCTTCGGCGAAAGATCGTGAACGATGCGGGAGAAGGCGCTCCAGAAGGCGGCGGCTTCAACGCCGGTTCCCGGCAAGGCTTCGTCCACCACGAAGTCGTACAGCACGCGCGCGATCCGCAAACCGTCGATCTCGACCCGTTCGGTCATTTCCGCTCTCCCAGTCCCGTTCCTGTTCCACCCACGCTGCCGCGAGCTTTCCTGACCGAATTTCTATTGAGCGGGGGAGAGGATAACAATGGGCTTTTGCAACGAAACAGACTGAATAGAAAGACCGGCTCAGGCGGCGATGCGCGGCCTGCCGCTTGCGACGGCGGTGATGATCGCCTCGACGAAGCGGCGCTGTCCCTCAATGGTAGCGGCGCGAATATCGCGATCGACATCGATGTGGGCAAGGTCGGTCCCTGCCCTTTCCGCCGCGCTTGCGGCCGCCTCGCGGACGATCGCTTCGGCCCTGTCGAGCGCCTGCCCTTCCGACGTGAAGTCCTCGATACCGTCGAGCGCAGCAACCCTGTACAGGCCCTCCTTCGGCTGGCTGACGCTCACCTCGACCGCGACACGCACCTGCCCGACCACCGCTCCCAGAGCGTTTGCCACATCCGTATCCGGAGGGACGATACATTCGCAGCCGATGAACTCAGGAAGCGCGGCATAGTGAAGCGGAGCCGATGCGCCAAGGCCGATGACGGGCCGGTCGAGATGAAGGGAAAGACCCGCAATGCCCGGATGCGCGTCGACCGAGCGCTGGACAAGGGCATGCGCGACGGTCGCCGCACCGTCGAGGCCATCCTCGGCAAAGGCGGCCTCGAGCATCAGTTCGGCCGAGCGCCGGGTAAGCGCCTTGAGCACCATCGCGGACAATTCTTCCGGATTGGAAGCGAGCAGCCGCCCGCGTCCGTCGCGCCTGCGGCAGAAAAGCGCGGCGCCAAGGCGTGCGGCATCGGCATCCCAGTTCGATTGCCGCCCGAGAATATGGGCGGCGTCCGATGGCGTAAAACCGGAAACATGGACGAGACCCCGCGCCACGAGGCGGTTGAGGGTCACGTTCTGGGCCTTCGAGGCAAGGAGGCGGTCGAGGGGAACGGGACTGTCCGAAATACCGGCGAAGATCCGTTCCTCATGTCCCGAAAGACCTGCGGCGAAGCGGTCGGGAACGCCGGTGCGCACAGCAAATCGGCCATCGAGACGCCCGGGCGTCGGAGCGAGAAGCTGGCGCTCGAGTTGCCTTTTGAGAACTTCCCCATATTGTGCGCCTGCAAGCGACAGCGGCAGGAGACGCCGCGGCCCGAGCAGCAATTTCGGGGAGAGCCCGCCATCGGCCAGCGTCACCTCGGAATCGCCGCCGAGCCCGAAAGTGCGCATGGCGACCGCCTCCACCATGGTGCGGAAACCGCCGACAGTCGCGCCTTCGGGGTCGAGGCGCGGCCGGCCGCCGTCGAGAACCGCTATATCCGTGGTGGTGCCGCCGATATCGGAGACAAGCGCATTGTCGAGGCCGGTCATGTGGCGCGCGCCGACCAGGCTCGCCGCCGGTCCCGACAGGATCGTCTCGATCGGGCGCTGGCGGGCAAAATCCGCCGTCACCAGCGCACCGTCCCCGCGCACCACCATCAGCGGCGCCGCGATACCGCGTTTTTCAAGGAAACCCTCCGTCGCGTCGACAAGGCGGTCGATCATGGAGATCAGCCGCGCGTTGAGAAGTGTGGTCAAGGCACGGCGGGGACCGCCGAGCTTCGAGGAAAGCTCATGGCTGGCGGTCACGGGCAAGCCGGTGCGCTCGCGGATCAAATCGCGCGCGGTAAGCTCGTGCGAGGGATTGCGCACGGCGAAATAAGCGGCGACGGCAAAACCCGTCACGCTCTCGGCCAATTGCGGCAGCATCTCCTCAAGGGGAGCGAGGTCGAGCCTCTCCGCGTTGCCGTGGACATCATGCCCTCCGCCGCAGAAGATGACAGGGTCGCTCCCCAGCGCCTCCTTCAGTCCCGCGCGCCCCAGTTCTGCCTCCGAAAAGCCGATCATGACCAGGGCGACACGTCCGCCCTGCCCTTCGACCAGCGCATTGGTCGCAAGTGTCGTCGACATGGAGACGAGCTTGACGGCGGCGGGATCGACCGAGGCTTCGAGGAGGACCGCATCGACAGCGCCGGATATGCCCACAGCCAGGTCGTGGCGGGTCGTGAGCGCCTTCGCCTTCGCCAGGACCGTTCCCTTCTCGCCCGCCTCCCCCGACCAGAGGACGGCGTCGGTGTAGGTGCCACCGGTATCGATGCCGAGGAAAAGAGGCGCATGCTCATGCGGCGCCGCGGTCTTGACGTTCATCGTGAAAAGGTCCCGCCGGGATTGGGTCAGTTTCCCTTCCCTTATCCGATCCCCTCAAGATGAGGAACCCACCACGATGGCCGCATGGCCTAGCCCACGACGCCGACACGCCCGCAGGGTCGCGTCCTGTCCGCGTAACGCCGCAGCATCGAATCCATCGATGCCGCGGTGTCCGGCAATCCAGTCGACTGCCAGAGCCTTTCCGCTTTTCTCCGAATAGCGAAAAGGCTCTATCCATTTGTTTTCACGCAATTCCGGACGCAAAACCGCTTCACACTTTTGCTGGAATTGCTCTAATGAACCCAGATCACCCGTCTGGTATCACGGCGGACGAGCACCGGCCCGCTGTCGAGATAAATATACCCATATGCCGGATCTTCCGGCACCGGCACCAGTTCCACCGACCGGGGCACGACATAACCTTCTTCAATGTCGCCCTCCATATCGACCGGCGCGACACGATGGCGCTCGATATAAGTGATGACGCCATCGGGAGGCCCATCGTCGGGGATTGCATCAGTGGTGTCCTCATCATAAGCGGGCTGACCGTCAACGGCACTGTCATCGTCGTCCTGAACGGAACGATACCGCCCGGCATGCCGCGTCTCCACGCCGGCATTATCGTCTCGACGGTAGACGTCGCCGGCATAGACGACCTTGCGGCTGTGCAGCCTGACGATCACCGGCTGGCCATCGACATAGACATAGCCAAAGCGCGAATGGTGCGGGATTTTATAAATGACCACATCTTCGGGCATGACGTACCCATCCGACAGGCTGCCATTTACATCAACGGATTCAACCGGATGCTCCACCACATAGGTACGTGCATCGGGGGGAACCGCGGCGGCCACTCCGATTGCGGCGCCGACCACGCCGCCGGCGGCCGCTCCAACCGGCCCGCCAAGCAGGGCGCCGGTTGCGGCACCTGTTGCAGCACCGGTCACGGCTCCGACATTCCTTCTGGCCTGTTCGTCAGCATGAGCGGCGGTTGCCGTAACGAGTGCAAGCGCCGCCGTCGCATAAAGCAGTTTGCGCATGGCTCTTTCCTTTCGTTGCTGCATTCCTGCCAGCCCGCATCATAGTCACCCAAGCGGTGAAATATCGAAACGGAGGTGTTGACGGATCGTTCCGGTCGCGTCGATCACGCTTCCCCTACCCCCGCCATCGGGCGTGAACCTTCTCATCCTTCCGTCTGTTCGCCCCCTCTCTCACGCAAGCCTGCGATTGAGGGCGTAACGCGACGTCCGGAGCCGATGTTTTGACCGCGCCGGTAAGGCTGGCGTGACGAACCGGAACGATTTTTCCCCACCGTAGCGCAATTTCAGAAACGGCTTTGTATTCACGGCAAGGGAGCGCGACGCCGTTTCTTCAAAACCGGCTCGGCGGAAGCGACAATGCATCACCTTCGCAATGCAGCCCTCCATGACAATCCACAATCAGAAACTCAGAACTTTCCCCGTCTTCATCCGGACCACCGGGCGTATCGTCGTCATCGTCGGCGGCGGCGGTGAAGCGCTTGCCAAGGCGCGCCTCCTCGCCCAGTCGAACGCGATGCTCAGGATCGCGGCGGAAGGGCCGAGCGACGCTCTTGCAGAATGGGCCATACAGAACGGGGTGGACCTGGTCGCGG
>SCRB01000119.1 GCA_004299545.1 Rhizobiaceae bacterium | reverse complement strand
CAATTATGATGTATTTTAGTCTCAATCGCATGAGTGATTATGATTGTATATGATTTGTTTTTAAAATTATAAACCAATCACGTCAAGCGGCTATTCCGACAAAATCGAAAGGTCGGGCGTGCATGGAGAAATCGCCGCGACAAGGTGCAAGCAGGTGAACCGCAGGCGACGGCGACTGCCGTAGCCTGCGCAGGCCGGAAGGCTTCGACCGCCCGATCCATCGAAATGGCGGTTTGATGGCGGACGCCCGGCTCGGGCACTCTCCGTTCCCTCAATCGCGGGAGTGCTCGATCTCATTGTTTTTATGCCGTTCCGGACGCAAAACCACAGCCCACTTTTGCTGGAATTACTAGAGTTCCGGTATGTTTTCTCGGAAAACGACCTCGAGCCTGGGCGGATGGCTGTGGATCGGCTGGCCCCAGATGCTGCTGCTCAGAATGTTGATGGCTTCGCGAGCTTCGACACGCGGGTTCTGGTCGATGATCGCATCCATCGTTCCGTCAAGCAGGAAGGCCTTGTTGTCGCCGGTGAGTTCGTGGCCGACAAAGACAATGTCGGACGCGCGCCCGGATTTCCGCAGGGCGCGCGAGATGCCGCGGTTGCCGGCGCCGATATTGTAGATGCCGGCCAGATCCGTGTACCGGTTGAGCAGGTTCGTCGCTTCGGTGAACGCCTTCTCGTGGTCGTCCAGCACTTCGCGCAACTCGACGATCTCGAGATTGCTGAATTCATCGGTGACGATATGGCGGAACCCCATCTCGCGCTCTTCATGGCCGCGATAGGAGAGCGAACCGGCGAACAGGGCGATCTTCCGCGGCATCTGGTTGCCAAGGAAACGGCCAAGAATGTAGCCGGCAAGGCGGCCCGCGGCCCTGTTGTCGATCCCGACATAGGCGACGCGCGGCACATGCAAAATATCTGACGCCAGCGTCACGACCTTGATATTCCTCGCTGCGAGACCGCGAATGGCCTCGCGAACGGTCGGATGGTCCAGCGCAATGACGCCGACGCCTGCTGTTCCTTCGTCGAGCCGCTGAAGGCTTGTCGCCAGACTGACGGGGTTGAAGCCTTCGATCAGTTCGACATGAACTTCGAGATCGGGCCGAAGCCGGCCATGTTCCTCAAGCCGCTGGTGGAGTTCGCGAATGAACGTGTTGGTGCCGCTCGGCAAAAGGAAATTGAGCCGCAAGGCCGCGCCCGACCGCCCGGCCGCGCCGGTCCGCTCCGGAAGATAGCCGAGTTTTTGTGCGGCTTCGAGAACAACCTCGCGGGTACGTTCGCGAACGCCCGGCCGGTTGTTCAGCACCCGGTCCACGGTGGCGCTGGAGACACCTGCGCTGCGCGCGATATCGACCAATGTTGACCGCACTTTATTTCCTCTGCTTGCTATCGGAACGTCTTGGGCATCGCATGATCCGGTTTCCCGCGCAATGGGCGGGCGTGAACACGAAAGGCGCGATGTCATGCAATGGCTGGCGAAGTGTTCCCGTGATGGCTTTTGACGTTACTGACTGCTCCGGAGGCGGTTTGCTCTGTGCTCTCGGCTCGCCAGTGTCCGGCATGGCCAATAAAATGGCGATGAGAAATGATGTAAAATGAGATTGACATCACGTCAATGATCGTCAAGATGATGACATCCATTCCGCGACGGTTGCGCCTTCGGTCTGATGCTCCGAAACGGCAGGCCGCGAAGGTGTGTCGGGAATGATCGGCTGGAAAGATGACTGTCAGCGGCAGGGAACTGGAGGAGCGCATGGCCGGAATCAATGGGTTCAGTCCGGACGTGGAAATCCGGTGCAGGGACTACACGGTCGGCTGTATCGGCGCGGGCATGATCATGGCCGAATGCCATCTGGCAGCCTATAGCGAGGCCCGCTTCACGGTCGCCGCCATTGCTTCCCGCACCAAAGCGCACGCAGCCGAGGTTGCCAGACGCTGGGGCATCGCCAGGGTGCATGACACGCCGGAGGAACTGATAGCGGACGAGGGCATCGACATCATCGACATTGCCTATCCACCCGACCAGCAGCCGAAACTGATCCGCCTGGCGCTCAGACAGGCGCACATCAAGGCGGTGCTTGCCCAAAAGCCGCTGGCGCTGTCGCTTGAAGAAGCGATCCGGCTGCGCGACGAGGCGGAGGCTGCCGGCAAGATCCTCTCCGTCAACCAGAACATGCGCTACGACCAGTCGATGCGGGTGCTCAAGCAGATCCTCGCCAATGGCGAGATCGGCGAGCCGGTCTTTGCCGAGATCGACATGCACGCCATCCCGCACTGGCAGACCTTCCTCGAAGGCTATGACCGGCTGACGCTTGCCAATATGAGCGTCCACCATCTGGACGTGCTGCGCTTCCTGTTCGGTGATCCGGAAGAAATCACGACGCTGACGCGGAAGGACCCGCGGACGCGCTTCGATCATTCGGACGGTATCACGGTCTCGACACTGAAATTCCCCTCCGGCGTCATGGCGGTGTCGCTGGAGGACGTGTGGTCCGGCCCGCGCGAGGAGGGTTATGGCGACGACCAGTACATCGGTTGGCGTGTCGAAGGGACGGCCGGCACCGCCAAGGGAACGATCGGCTGGCCGACGGGCGCGCCCTCGACGCTGAGCTACGCCTCCACCAGGACGACGGGCGGCAAATGGGTGAGCCCGCGATGGCGTACGATGTGGTTCCCGCAGGCCTTCATAGGTGTGATGGAGCAGCTTCAATATGCGCTGAAATCGGGTGAGCCGCCGGCGCTTTCCGTCGCCGACAATGTTAGGACGATGGCGCTCGTCGAGGCGGGCTACCGGTCCATGGCCGAGCACCGCACTGTCAGGCTTTCCGAAATTCCCACCAACTGAACCCAGGGAGAACGACATCATGATGCAGGTTGGCATATTTACGGGATACTTCCCCTATGCGCTGGAGGAGACGGCGAAGAAGATCCGCGCGCTCGATTTCAACACCGTCCAGCTCGACATGCATTTCAAGGATGTCGACGTGTCGGCGGGCCAGATCACCAGGGACAAGTGCGTCAGGATCCGCGAGACGTTCCGCGACCACAATCTCCCGATCTCCTGCATCTCGGGCTATACGAACATCATTCATCCCGACAAGGCCGAGCGCGAAAGGCGCGTCGGCTATCTGAAGGAGATCATCCGCCACGCCCAGTATCTGGGCTCGCCCTACGTGATTTCCGAGACCGGCACCTTCAACACCGAAA
>SCRB01000118.1 GCA_004299545.1 Rhizobiaceae bacterium | reverse complement strand
GTCCATGACGCCTACCGGGGGAATGGGGGAAGCCGTTTCCAGGCATCCGATCGGATCATCCGGAAGACACAAAGACGCATTTCGCACCACCGGCTCGATTGCGCTGGCGGTGCTGCTTGCGGCGCTTATCATTTTTTCGGTGGAGTGGATCGTCCGTGGTTCGTTCTCCGATACGCTCCTCTTCTTCGAAAACCCGCAGCTCCCGGGCTGGTCGACAATCCTGTTCTTCGCGCTGGCGCTGATCGCGCTCGACGCCGTCCTTGGCCGTGCCCATCAGGCGCTTCTCGTCATCGGTCCCGTCGTCCTGGCGCTTGCCTGGATGAGCCGGGAAAAGGCGCTTTATATCGGCGACCCCCTCTATCCGGTGGATTTCCTCTACGCACGACAGGTTGCCGGCATCCTGCCGCTCCTGGCGCGGGACCGGCCGGTAACGATGGCCGCGGTCGTCTTGATCGCTCTCCTCGCCGTCGCGCTTCTCGTCGCGGCGTCGATCTATTGGCGCCGCCGCTTCGAGCGGCTATCGCTGAGGGGCCGCTTCTGGCGGCTCGCCCTCACCCTGCCGGCACTCTTCTTCTTCGCCAGCATCATGGACTACTCCACCTTTTCCTGGGCGCGGGACCGGCTCCAAATCATCCCGATGATGTGGGATCAGCGGGAAAACTACGCCCATAACGGATTCACCGCCGCTTTCATCCTGAACCTGCCGATGGCGACGGTCGCCGCGCCGGCGGGCTATTCCTCGGCCAGGATCAATGCCATCGGCTCGGAGCCGCCGGCGGCGCTTCCGGCCGAGAAGCCGGACATCATCATCGTCATGAATGAATCCTTCTGGGATCCGACGAAGCTTCCCGATACGACCATCACGCCCGATCCCATTCCGACGATCCGCAAGAACGAATCCGGCTATGTTTTCTCTCCCGAATTCGGCGGCACCACCGCCAATGTCGAATTCGAGGCGCTAACCGGCTTTTCCAACGCCTTCCTGCCTTACGGCAGCATCCCCTATCAGCAATACATAAGGCGGCGGACTCCCTCGCTTGCAGCGTTCTTCGATTCGGAGGGCTATGTGACACGGGCGTTCCACCCCTATGCGGCGTGGTTCTGGAACCGCGGAAATGTCTACAAGGACTTTGGCTTCCAGAAATTCATGTCGGAGGAAACCCTGCCGCCGATCGAAAAGCGTGGGCCGCTGGCATCCGACGCGTCTTTCTTCGACGAAATCATGCACGAAGCGGACGCGGTGCAGAAGCCTTTCTTCTTTTTCGCCGTGACTCTGCAGAACCACGGTCCCTATGAGCCTTTCCGCTATCTCGACCCGACACATACGGTAGAAACGAAGGCAAGCACTTCCGCCCGGGAATCCATCCTGACCTACGCCGAGGGCGCATCCGACGGCGACAAGGCTTTCGCAAAACTCATGGAATGGGCGTCAAAGCGGTCACGGCCGACCGTCATCGCCATGTTCGGCGACCATCTTCCGCCGCTTGGCCCCGCCTATGTCGAAACCGGATTCATGAAACAGCAGGTGGCGCCGCGACGCGCGCCGATCGGGGAGATGCGCAAGGACCACGAAACGCCGCTCGTCATCTGGTCGAACAGGACCGGCGTACACAGGACCGGAACGATCAGTCCATCGCTTCTGCCGCTCAATGTGTTGCAAGCCGCCGGCATCACCCACCCCTATTATACAAGTTTCCTCGACAAGGTGAGCACAAGCTATCGCGTCGTCGATCGCTACATGCTCATGAAGCCGAACGGCGACGGCGTGCCGGACTGGCCGCGCAAACAGCACGATGCCGTCATCGACCAGTTCCGCCAGATTCAGTACGACCAGATGTTCGGCAAGCGTTACAGCACACGCGCATTCTTCCCTGAATTGGCGCCGGCCGCCCCCGCTTCCTGACAAAGGTTAGCTGCCGCCGCGTTCCCGCCGGGAGACGCAACGGTTTTTTGTGGATATGAAAGAGCGTGGTTGCGTTGATATAATAAGTCGTATTACTATATATACGGCCATGGCGACGGCGAACACACTCAATAGTTTCGGCTATCTCCTTCAGGAAGCGAAGCGTCTTCTCAGCCGCCGCTTCGAGGAGAAAGCGAGCCATTACGGGCTGACCTCATCGCAATGGCGCGCCATTGCGCAGCTCTCGCGCACCGACGGCCTGACGCAGGTGGCGCTTGCCAATTATCTCGAAATCGAGCCCATGACGGTCTGTCGTCTGGTCGATCGGCTTGAAGCGCGTGGCTTCATACAGCGTATTCCAGATCCGGCGGACAGGCGCGCGAAGCTTGTCTGGCTTACGGAAAAATCGCGTTCGATGATGGATATCGTGCGCGAAATCGCCGTCGAGGTCTATTCCGAGGCTTTCGACGGCTTCACCGATGCCGAGCGCCAGGCTCTCGTGGAAGGATTGCAGCGCATCTCCGCCAATCTCGACGAAAAGGCGCTGAAAGATAAGGCATTCTCGGAGCAAGAGCCTGCCTGAAGCCGCATGCCTTGCTTCAACCGCGTTGCCTTCCTCTCTTCTGTCATTTCCGTAAGGCTTGCCGCCCTTCGGTTTGTGCCCTCTATTCCGGATCAGGAACTTTTCTGTGTATCTTCCGCTGCGGGGCGGATTCCCAATTCGCCTTGGCGGCGGACTTCTGAATTCTTGCGATAGCGGGTAATTTTATGGCGACACGGTCGCGCAATGTCAGAACCGGTAGCGGAACCGCGATCGGTGATAACGCCCATGGCGTGGCAACGACGGAGGCGGAAGCACCCCGCCTGCCGCAGGATGTGCCCGGACAAGCGGATGCTGAGCAGAAAGGCGGCCTCGAACCGGAAGACCGGACACGGGACGATGGTCGCGCCGGCAACAAGAATCGGCCCGGATTTCTCCGGCGCCACCCCGTCCTTACCACATTCATCGTGCTTCTCGTCATACTGGCCGTCATCGGCGCGGTCTTCTGGTGGCTGCACGCGCGCCAGTACGAATCGACCGACGACGCCTTCATCGATGCGCGCACGGTGACGATCAGCGCCCAGATCAGCGGTCTCATCACCGCCGTACCCGTCACGGACAACCAGCCGGTCAAGGCTGGAACGGTGCTCGCGAGGATAGACGACAGCGACTATCAGGTCTCGCTGGAACAGGCCAAGGCGCAGGTCGCGCAAGCGGAAGCGGCGATCGCCAATGCCGACGCGCAGATCGAGGCGCAGGAGGCAAAGATCGACCAGGCTGAGAAGCAAGCCGTGCAGGCGAAAGCCGTCATGGATTTCGCCCAGAAGCAGGACCAGCGTGACCGGGCTCTCGCCAAGACCGGCGCCGGAACGGAGGCGGCGGCGCAGCAGGCGGCATCCACCTATATCCAGGACGAAGCTGCCTATGCCAGCGCCCAGTCGAATGTCATCGCCGCGCAAAAGCAGTCGGCCGTCCTCGAAGCGCAGAAAAAGAGCAGCCTCGCGCAGTTGCAGCAGGCGGAGGCCGGCCGGCATCAGGCGGAAGTCACCTTGTCGCGGACGCAAATAACGGCGCCGGCAGACGGGTATGCAACGGCGATCAGTGCCGCCGAGGGCGCCTATACGCAACCCGGCCAGGCCCTGATGATGTTCGTGCCGAAAAATGTCTGGGTCACGGCCAACTTCAAGGAAACGCAACTCGACCTGATGCGGCCGGGCCAGCCCGTGGAGATCGCCATCGACGCCTATCCGGACCGCTCCTTCCACGGCCATGTCGACAGCATCCAGGCGGGCAGCGGCACCGCTTTCAGCCTGCTGCCGCCGCAGAACGCGACAGGCAATTATGTCAAGGTCGTGCAGCGCATCCCCGTGAAGATCGTCTTCGACAAGCCGCCGGCCGTCTATCTCGGCCCCGGCATGTCCGTGGTGCCGACGGTAAAGGTCAGATGAGCGAAATGACCGCCGCTAACGGGGGCTGGGACGCCAGCCGTTCGGCCGCCGGCGGGCGCAATCCCTGGATCATCGCCCTGACCGTATCGATCGCGACCTTCATGCTCGTGCTCGACACTTCGATCGCCAATGTCGCCCTGCGC
>SCRB01000117.1 GCA_004299545.1 Rhizobiaceae bacterium | reverse complement strand
AGCGAGTCGACGACCCCATAGAGGCAGGGATAGATGAAGAGCACGAGCGTGAATATAATGCCGGGCAGGACGAGAAGCGTCACGCCGTCGATGCCGCGCGCCGCGAGACGTTTGCGCAGCGAAGGCTGGCGCGGCACGCCGGCGGCCGTAACGGCCGTCATCACGCACTCCCCCTGAAGAGCCGCGCGTGGCCGGCGAGCAGTTGCAATACGGTTTCCTCGCCGCGCGCCATCTGGCGGTTGGAGCGGAAGAAAAGCTCCGTACCGTCGCGCGCCGAAGCCGTGCCGAAATAGGCGCGTCCGCGATATTCGATGCTTTGCACCTTTGCCTTGATGCCTTCGCCGCTATCCATCGCAAGGAGATCCTCGGGGCGCACGGAAACGGCGACCTTGTCGCCCACCTTGAGGTCCACCGGCGATTGTGCCTCGATCGTGGCGCCGCAGGTCTCGACCAGCGCGCGATCGCCGGACACCTTTTTGACCTCCCCTCTCATTCTTGTCCGGAAGCCCATGAAATCCGCGACATCGATATGGTTCGGCCGCTCGTAAAGATCCTCGGGCGAGCCGATCTGGCGGATCTTTCCTTCGCGCATCACGACAACACGATCGGCAAGCGACAGCGCCTCGTCCTGATCGTGCGTCACGTAGACGGTTGTGGAGCCGATCTGGTCGTGGATGCCCCTGATCTCGGCGCGCATTTCAAGGCGAAGCTTGGCATCGAGGTTGGAAAGCGGCTCGTCCATGAGAACGAGAGGCGGGCGGATGACGATGGCCCGCGCAATGGCCACACGCTGCTGCTGGCCGCCGGAAAGCTGGCCGGGAAGTTTGCCTTCCTGTCCATGCAGCCTGACGAGGCCCAGAGCGTCATGAATGCGCTTTTGTGCTTCGGCAGAGGGTACGCCCTGCATGGCGAGGCCGAAACCGACATTCTTGCGGATCGTCATATGAGGAAAGAGCGCATAGCTCTGGAAGACCATGCCGAAGCCGCGCGCTTCGGGCTGCAACTCGTCGATGCGTTTCCCGCCGAGGCGTATTTCGCCTCCGGAAAGTTCCAGCAGGCCGGCAATGCAGTTGAGCGCGGTCGACTTCCCGCAACCGGAAGGGCCGAGAAGCGCGATGAACTCGCCTGGCTCGACCGTCAGGTCGATACCGTCGAGCGCGTTATAGGAGCCGAACGCCCGCCGGACATCGACAAGCTCCAGACGGCCGCTTCCTGCTCCGCTATCTTCTGCCAAGCGCCTTGCCTCCTCGAAGCAATTTCTAACAAGACGTGCGTCAGCCGGCGCCGCCTCTCAAAACTCGGATTGAGGAAGGCGGAACAGCCATGATAACGCCGCCCCGCCCCGTTTCAAAAAAAGCGGTCAGCCCTTGGCCGCGCCGATCTTCTTGTCCCAGATATTGAACGCCGTCACCATCTTCTTCGGCGGCAGCGGCAGTTCCAGCGGGTTATTGGCGATCCAGTCGGCGTATTCGGGACGGCCGAACTTCTTGATGCACTCCTGGCTCGCTTCCGGTGCCATCGACAGCGGCACGTCCTTCACCGCCGGGCCGGGATAGAAATAGCCCTGGTCATAGGCGATGGCCTGCTGCTTCTTCTGCAGCATGAAGTTCATCACGTCGAGGAGAACGGCGATGCGTTCCTTGGCGATCCCCTTGGGGATGCACATGTAGTGCGCGTCCGTCACCCAATGGAAGCCGTCGAGCTTACCGACCTTGGCATCCGCCGGAACGATGCCGAGCGCACGCGGGTTGATGTCCCAGCCGGTCGTCGAGGCGATCATGCTGCGCGTGCCTTCGCCGAGTTCCTTCATCGTCGGCGTCGTGCCGGTGGGGTAATATTCAATGTTCTTGCCGAGTTCGAGCAGATAGGCCCAGGTCTTGTCCCAGCCCTTCTCCGGGTCCATCGGATCCTTGTCCTTCAGGAGATAGGGCAGGCCCATCAGGAAGGTGCGGCCCGGGCCGGAATTGGCGGGGCGCGCATACATGAACTTGTTCTTGTTCTCTTTCGCCCAGTCGAGCAGCCCGTCCACGGTCGTCGGCACCTTCTTCACCTGCTCGGGCATATATTCGATCAGCGGCCCGGACGGATAATAGGTGACGATGACGCCCTGATCCTGTGCCAGGCCCTGCATCTTGAACGCCTGCGGCAACAGGATCTGTTCGAGGTTGGGCAATTCGCTCATGTCGGGCTTGAGGTCGACCCACAATTTCATGTCGATGCCGGCGGAGAGCGCGTCGGTGCCGGTCAATACCAGATCGATATCGACGCGGCCGGCGCCCTGCTGCGCCTGAATCTTGGCGGGCAGTTCGGGAGAAGGCGCTTTGGTATAGACGAAGCGCGAGACGAAATCCGGCTTCGTCGCGGCATAGGCATCGAAGGCCGGTTGCGTCAGCGCCAGATTACCCGCAACGTCCACGATGGTGATCGTGAGCGGACTCTTGGGTTTCTCGGCAGCGGCAAAGACCTTGCCGCTGAAGGCTCCCAATGTCGTCAGGCCGGCAACACCGCCCATGAAATGTCTGCGGTTCAGATTCATTTTCTCCTCCTTCTTTTCTTCTCTGTTGTCATAGGTTGTAAGCGCGTCTGGCGAGATCATGCGCCAGTTCGCGCGCGATTGCATATGCCTCCTCTTCGTCGAGGCGATGGTCGGCGACAAGGCGCGACAGGTAGGCGCAATCCACCCGCCGCGCCATGTCGTGGCGCGCCGGTATGGAAAGATAGGCGCGGGTGTCGTCATTGAAGCCGACAGTGTTGTAGAAGCCCGCCGTTTCCGTCGTCAGTTCGCGGAACCGCCGCATGCCCTCGGGACTGTCGAAGAACCACCAGGGTGGCCCCAGCCTCAGCGCAGGATAATGGCCGGCAAGCGGCGCCAGTTCGCGCGAATAGCTGGTTTCGTCGAGCGTGAAGAGGATCAGCCTCAGATGCGGATCGTTGCCATACGCATCGAGCAGCGGCTTCAAGGCGTGCACATAATCGGTCCGCTGCGGGATGTCGGCGCCCATATCCTTGCCGAAGGCGGCAAAGAGCGCGGGATTGTGATTGCGGAAGGAACCGGGATGGATCTGCATCACCAGGCCATCCTCGACGCTCATGCGCGCCATTTCCGTCAGCATCTGCGCCCGGAAGAGATCGGCATCCGCCGGACTGGCATCGGCGAGGACGCGCTCGAAAAGCGCCGCCGCGTCGGCGCGCGAAAGGTTTTCCGTGCGAGCGCTCGGATGGCCGTGATCGGTCGCCGTTGCACCTCGCTCCTTGAAATAGGCGCGGCGCGCCCGGTGCGCCTTGAGATAGCCGTCCCAACTCATCGCATCGCCGGTCATTTCGACCAGGCGACGGACGTTTGCGGCAAAACCGGGGGCTTCCGGATCGACAACGGCGTCGGGCCGATAGGTCGGTACGACCCGGCCATCCCAGCCGGACGCACGGATGGCGTCATGGGAGGCGAGATCGTCGAGAGCGCTGTCGGTCGTCGCGATGACCTCGATGTTGAATTTCTTGTAGAGAGCCCGCGGGCGCATGTCAGGCCGCGTCAAGGCTTCGGCGATGCGGTCATAGATCTTGTCGGCATTATCAGGCGCCAAACGATCGGTGATGCCGAAGACGAATTCCATCGAATGCTCGAACCAGAGCCTGGACGGCGTGCCGGCAAAGAGAAAGAAGTTTTCCGCGAAAAGCCGCCAGATCCTGCGCCCGTCGGTCTCGACCAGCGCACCGTCGCGGCGGGGAATGCCGAGCGCCTCCAGCTGGATGCCCTGCGAATAAAGCATGCGCGTGACGTAGTGATCCGGCTTGACGAAAAGCGTGGCGGGATCGGGAAAAGCTTCGTCCTTAGCGTACCAGGCCGGATCGGTGTGCCCATGCGGCGAGACGATAGGCAGGGCGGCGACGCCCTCATAGAGCCGCCGCGCAATCGCTCGCGTCTCCGTCCCGGTCGGGAAAAATCGATCCGGATCAAGCGCCATCAGTCCTCCGCCGTCATTCAAGCGGGCCATTGCCTGTCGACAATTCCGGCTTGCTTCTTGGCAAGCTGTAGCAACTGATATACTACTATGTCAATTGCTTCGAACGGACTGAACCGATGCGGCTTGACGAAATCGAAGAACGCAGGACGATG
>SCRB01000116.1 GCA_004299545.1 Rhizobiaceae bacterium | reverse complement strand
TGCCACCGCGTCCTCGTCGTAACGCCGTTGCTGCCCCTCTGTGCGAGCAGGCGCGAGCAGTAGCCCGATCTGCTCATAATAGCGGATCGTGGGAACTTTGACGGCGGTGCGGCGAGACAGTTCGCCAATCGAAAAATCCATCGAATTACCCCTTGAACCTATAGTCACTATAGGAAGTAGGGTGCTCGAATTAAAGGAGCGCACCCATGGCCGATCACTGCTGCAAAAACGAAACGGACGCATGCTGCGCACCGCCGCCGCTGGTGTTTCCGACGAAAAATGAGGCTGTCCGGCATCAGGCCGGAGGCGGATGTTGCCCTTCCGGCGTCCCGGTCTTCGACGGCATGGACCCGCGTTATAAGCGCATTCTCTGGACGGTCATCGGCATCAACGGCACGATGTTCCTGACGGAAATGGTTGCGGGCCAGCTTGCCGGGTCGCAGGCTCTGAAAGCCGACGCCTTGGATTTCCTAGGGGATACGGTGACCTACGGCCTTAGCCTTGCGGTCATCGGTGCATCTCTGCGGACGCGCGCGACGGCGGCGCTGTTCAAGGGCCTTTCGCTTTTTCTGATGGCGCTGTGGGTCTTCGGATCGACCGTTTATCAGACCGTGATCCTTGGTGTCCCCAGCGCCGAAGTGATGGGCGCTATCGGCGTTCTGGCGCTCGCCGCCAACATCGCATCGGTGCTGTTCCTACTTCCCTATAAGGACGGCGACGCCAACGTGCGGTCGGTCTGGCTATGCTCGCGTAATGACGCGATCGGCAATGTTGCCGTCATGCTCGCGGCGATGGGGTGTGGGGAACGGCGACCGCATGGCCTGACTTGGCCGTGGCGGCGATCATGGCGGGTATCTTCCTCACGTCCTCAGTGCAAATCCTGAGGCAGGCGTGGAGCGAATATCGAGAGGAACGACATATTTCTCCGATAGCGGCGGAATAGAAGGCGAGGAACATCCGCCGCCACGTCGCAAGTCCAACGGCTTCGGTTCATATGTCGGTGGATTGTCAGCAGGATTCCGGCCCCGGGTTGCGAGAGGCTAGATCCTTTGATTTCTTCCGCTGAAAAGATGGAGAGATCGATGGAGCGATATTACGCCGTTGCGATCGTGACCCTGCTGACCAGTCTGACCATCTTCGGGATGGCGCTCGCCGTCGCAAGAACGCACAAGAAGACAGGGATTCTGGCTCCCGCTATGACAGGAGATCCAATCCTCGAGAGGGCCATCCGGGCTCATTCGAATACGCTCGAATGGCTGCCCGTTTTCCTGCCTTCGATGTGGCTCTTCGCCATCTACTGGAGCCCTGCCTGGGCGGCTCTGCTTGGCCTCCTCTGGCTGGTTGGCCGGATAGCGTATTTCATGGGATATCTCTCGGAGCCTTTGAAACGCTACCCGGGATTCTTCATCCAGGCATTAGCGGCATTCATCCTGCTCTTCGGGGCCTTGGGCAGAATATTGTATCTGTGGTTCGCCTAATTATCGGAGCCGCAGCGCAGTGACCGTCTTGGCAACTTCACATCGCTCTTCTCATTGTCGGATCACTGCCTGCCGGGTTTGGAATTCCGGGTTCCTTCGGCCCATCGCAATGTCGGCTTCCGGAGCCTTCGATTTGGATGCCCGTGGCTGGAATAAGGGTCGGCACCAGAACGGCAGCTATCTGCCGAGCAATACCCGATACCGGACAGTCTGGTAACGGCCGCTGACCAGACGTTCGATACAGGCGACAGGCATCACTTCTGGCAAAACGAGGCCTTAGAGTCAGATGCCCAAACTAGTGAGCCGACATCCGCTCCCACTGGTCGTCGCGTAGGATCAGGCGATCCAAAATTCCCATGGCTACCTCCAAAAGGAAGCCTTGAATCTGATTTGCGCAGCTTGGGAATCCAAGGGTCCACACGACCTAAGCCTCGGCATCGAGGTCGATCAATTTCTGCACCCGACGTCGGAAATCCTCGTCCGTTGAAAATCTGGCAGACAGGAACGATGACACGAGATCCTCAGCAAGCCATCCACCCACGATTTGCGCGCCGATGCACATTACATTCACGTCGTCATGTTCGACGCTCTGGTGTGCCGAATGGATGTCGTGACAGACGGCAGCCCGAATACCCCTGATCTTGTTAGCCGCGATCGAGGCGCCGACACCGGTACCGCAGACCATGATACCGCGGACGGCCTCGCCTGAGATGATTTTGGCCGCCACGGCCCGGGCTATGTCCGGGAAATCAACTGGCTCGTCGGTGTAGCTGCCGATGTCGGTCAACTCATGTCCCAGGGATCGAATATATGGTGCCACTACTTGCTTGAGCTGCCAGCCGGCGTGGTCGGATCCGATCACGAGATGCATAGTTCTATCCCATCCAATTTTTAGGCAAACGAAAGGAGTGGCGGTCGGCTGCCCGACCGCCGCCAGTGTTCGGGTATCAGCTTTTTCCGCGCATGTCCGGGGGCAGGTCGTGGCCGTGAAACTTCTTGTAGATGGCGTTGAGTTTACCGTTCGCGATGTTTGCATCGATCCAGGTGTTGATTTTCTTCATCAACCGGGGCTCGCCCTTCTTGACGCCAATCGCCAAATTGAAATGCGTGATGTTCACTTTCGGCTCGAACGGACGGTTCGGGTTGGACTTGCCGATCTGGTCAATAATCGTCGTCGAAGTGGCGATGCAGTCGACCTGGCCGGATACGGCGGCCGTAATCGTCGTGGCATCATCCTTATAACGCGCCAGGGTGAAGTTCTTGTCCTTCTTCTCGGTGAGCATCGTATCTTGCGTAGTGCCCTGCGTCACCCCGACGTGCATGCCCTTGAGGTCCTTCCAGTCGCTGATTTTGAGCGATTTCAAGCACCCGATATCGGACGACAGCGTGGCATATGGCTTGCTGAAGTCGATGACCTCGGCGCGCTTTGGGGTGACCGAAAGCGTCGAAATAACGATGTCCGCCTTATTGGTGAGAAGGTTGGGGATGCGTGTCGCGCCGACGGTCTGGACAAACTGCAGTTTGAGGCCCCAGTCCTTGGCGAGAAGCTGCGCGGTCTCGACGTCCGAGCCCGTCGGCTTCATGGAACTGTCCATCATCCCGGAGGGCGGAATGGCGAGGTCGGTCGAGACGCGGATGGTTCCCGATTTCATGATGTTGTCGAGCGCATCGGCCTGGGCCGCACCGGTTGCAAAAATGGCCAGTCCGGTCGCCATCGCAATGAGCGAAATAGTACGTCTCTTTTTCATGCTCTTTCCTCCTGTTTAGAGTCCAGTGCCGACGAACTGGGCGAGTTCCGGGGTGGCTGGCGCCGAAAGTATCTCGGCCGTCCCGGTCTCGTGCACCTTGCCGCGATGCATGAACACCACCCTGTCGGCAATTCGTTTGGCGAACTCCATTTCGTGCGTGACCATCACCATGGTCATTCCGTCCGCCGCGAGCCGTTCGATGACCTTCAGCACCTCGCTGGTCAGCTCGGGATCCAGCGCGGAGGTGATTTCATCGAACAGAACGACCTTAGGATGCATCGCCAATGACCGCGCAATCGCCCCACGCTGCTGCTGGCCACCCGAGAGTTGTTCCGGATAGGCATGCAGTTTGTCATCTAGCCCGACCTGCGCCAGCGCCTGCCGCGCCAGTTCCCGTGCTTCCTTTTTCGGCAGCCGCTTTACGGAGCGCGGCGCGAGAGTAATGTTCTCTTCGATAGTAAGGTGCGGAAATAAATTATAACTCTGGAATACTATCCCGATGTCCTGGCGCAACGCCTTGAGGTCTACATGCGGGTCGTCTACTCGGTGGCCGCAGACGATGACCTCGCCAGAGTCGATCTGCTCGAAGCGGTCGATACAGCGCAAGGCCGTGCTTTTGCCGGAGCCGGAGCGGCCCACGATCGCCATCACTTCGCCCCGCTCCACCGAAAAGCTCACGCCATCGAGCACCTTCAGTGAATCGAAGCTCTTGTGGACGTCCTTGAGCGAAACAATCGGCGTTGCATCAACCATGCGAGTATCCGATCAGACGAAGTTGAATTGCGGGCGGCCGGTTGCCATGCGCCGCTCCAGCCGGCGGCTGAATACTGACAGCGGATAGCACATGGCGAAGTAAATCCCGGCGATGATTACGTAGACTAGGAAGGGCTCGAATAACGAGTTATTGATGATTTGCCCGGCGCGGGCCAATTCGACGAAGCCGATTACGGAGGCAAGTGAGGTGTCTTTTACGAGATGCACCAGGTACCCAACGGTCGTCGGCGTCGCGATCC
>SCRB01000115.1 GCA_004299545.1 Rhizobiaceae bacterium | reverse complement strand
CCCGCCTCTTCGGATAAAGCTGCGTCCAACTGACACAAGGGTTCCTGCGTTGACAATTGGCCTCTATAAGATGCATTTATCATATATCTTTAAGGCCTGCAGCTTTGCATCGCGACGCAACGTTGCACGGCCCGTCACCAACCGGTTTCGGAAAGGAACGATTATGTTCAAGCATGTCGCTATTGCCGCGGCAGCGGTCGCTCTGGTTTGCGGCACATCCTATGCGGCGCTCGCCGCCGATCATCAGGTCAAGATGCTGAACAAGGGTCCGGACGGGAAGATGATGGAGTTCGATCCCGCGTTCCTGCAGATCGCGCCCGGAGATACGGTTACGTTTGTGCCGACCGACAAGGGTCACAGCTCAGACAGCATCAACGGCATGATCCCCGACGGGGTACAGCCTTGGAAAGGCGGGATGAGCCAGGAAATCACCGTCACGTTCACCAAGCCCGGTGTCTACGCCTACAAGTGCATGCCGCATTTCACGTTGGGAATGGTTGGCCTGATCGAGGTCGGCAGCAATCCGCCCAATCTCGATGCCGCCAAGGGCGTGAGATTGCCGCCGCTGGCTGACAAGAAGATGAAGGAGTTGTTCGCGCAGGTGAAATAGCCTCGCCATCGCTGGCGCGGTTTGCGCAGCGGCAGCGCCGGCATCCTACCCAAGCAGCAACCATGAAGGGGGGCGATCCCATGGCGTCTTTGCCGAATGACGACACGGCGACGGGCGCGGCCGAGAACCCGGAACTTGCACGTCTGTTTGCCGGCTATACCATCTCCGCGACGGCATGGCTTGTTTTTGCAACTTTCGTCGCGCTCGTCCTGGCCTACAAATTCGGCGCTCCCGACTTCGGGTCGGGGGCGTGGCTGACATTCGGGCGCCTGCGGCCGATCCATACCAACGCTACCTTCTATGGCTGGGCGAGCATCGCGCTTGTCGGCACCGCCTATTACGTCGCGGCACGCAGTTGCCGTACGCGGCTTTACAGCATCCGGCTGGGATGGGTCGGCCTGTGGCTGTTCAACCTCGCCGCGCTCCTCGGAACGATCGCACTCGACCTCGGTTACAATTCCGGAGACCTGGAATATCGAGAGTGGCCGTGGCCGATCCGCGTGATCTTCGCCGCCGCTCTCGTGGTGACGGCTGTCAACCTCTTGGCGACGGTGGCACGGCGCAGCACGGACGATATCTACCTGTCCAACTGGTATATCATGGGTGGGGTCCTGTGGACGGTGATCATCGCGACGGTCGGTATCCTGCCCTGGTACCAGTACGGTCTCGGCCAGGTCGCCGTCTCCGGCTTTTACATGCACAATGCGGTGGGCCTGTGGTTCACCCCGCTGGCGCTCGGCATCTTCTACTATGCCCTGCCGAAGCTGCTCAGCCGGCCGATCTACTCCTACGCGCTCGGCATATTGGCGTTCTGGACCAATCTCCTCTTCTACCCGATCATCGGCTCGCATCACTTCCTCTTCAGCCCGCTGCCATGGTGGCTGCAGACCACGGCGATCGTCTTCTCCGTGGCGATGCTGGTGCCGGTATGGGGCGGCAGCGCCAACTTCCTGTTGACGATGCGCGGCCGTTTCGGTGAGGTCGCGCATTCCTACCCGCTTGGCTTCATCCTGATCGGCGTCGTCGGCTATCTGGTCGGTTCGACACAAGGCACTCTCGAGGCCTTCCGCTCACTCCAGCAGGTCTGGCACCTGACGAGCTTCACGGTCGGGCATTCCCATCTCACCATGTACGGTTTCGTCACCTTCGCCATCTGGGGCGGCATCTATGCGCTGCTGCCTGCGGCAACCGGCAAGCAGGCCGGACGGCTTGGCATGGCGGCGCATTTCTGGCTCGCCGTGGTCGGCAGCTTCATCTATGTCATCGCCATGTCGATCGGCGGCACGATCCAGGGGCTCGACTGGGTCCAGGGCAAGCCGTTCATACAATCGGTGATCGACATCGGCCCCTTCTATGTGTGGCGCGGCGTCGGCGGCATCCTCATGTTCCTCAGCCATCTCGTCTTTGCCTGGAATGTCTGGCGCATGACGCTCGGACATGGCGCCGGTTCCACCGTGCAGCCGGCCCCTCTCGCGGCGGAGGCAGCGTGATGAGACAATTGATCCTCATCGCCGGCGGCTCGACGCTGGTCTATTTCATGCTGGCGCTCATCATGGGCGTGATCCCCGGCTTCGAGCTGTCGCAGACTCTTCCCGGTCCCGGTGTCAAGCCGTTGACGGCAATCGAGGCCGAAGGGCGCGATGTCTACGTCTCCAATGGCTGCAGCTATTGTCATACCCAACAAGTGCGTCCGCTTCCCGAAGACAAAATCTTCGGCCGCCCTTCGACCGCAGGCGACTTCGCCTATCAAACGCCGGAACTACTCGGTTCCGAGCGCACCGGACCCGATCTCACCAACGTCGCCGAGCGCCGCGGCAGCCAGTTGTGGCAATATATCCATCTCTACAATCCGCGTGCGGTGGTGCCGCAATCCATCATGCCCTCCTTCGCCTGGATGTTCCGGGTGGTCGACAAGGCGCCGAAGGGCGTGACGCCCGTGCCGCTGCCGAAAGCGTTCGCACCGTCGTCCGGCGTGGTCATTCCCTCGCACAAGGCAGAAGCGCTGGTGGCTTACCTGATGTCGCTGAAGCAGGCGCCGCTGCCGCATGCGGAAGGCAGCGAAGGTGCCGCCGCACCTTCCGGCGCGTCAGGCGGCTCGGCTCAGACAACAGCGCCGAAAGCGGCGGCGCAACAGGCTGGCGGCGCCGACATAGCCCATGGAAAGCAACTCTACGACGATAATTGCGCCGCCTGTCACCAGGCCACAGGCACCGGCATGGCCGGAGCCTTCCCGCCTTTGAAAGGCAATGCCGTCGTCAACGATGCGGACCCCACGGAGCATATCCATGTCGTCCTGTTCGGCCTGCAGGGGAAGGCTGTCGACGGCGTCAAATATGACAGTCCGATGCCGGCCTGGGGCCAGCAGTTCAGCGACAAGGAGATCGCCGACATCATCGATTTCGAACGCAGCGCCTGGGGCAACCACGGCAAGCAGATCACCGCTGCCGATGTTGCGGCGGTGCGCGCCAAGGGCGCCGGCAAATAGAGCATGATCCGGAAAAGTGGATACCGGTTTTTCGAAAGGATCATGCTCAGACAAAGAGATACGAGCATGATGCGATTCAACCTGATCGCATCGTGTTCCAGGAGGCGATCATGCACGACCATATGATGGGGCCTTTTTGGGGAAATGTCGTCGTCGTGGCGATTGGCGGCGCCATCACTATCGGCTGCATCGCCGCGATGTTCCGGATGCTCTTCCATCCCGGCGAAAACGATCCGGATCACGTCAAGCGCAGGATTCTGCGTGAGGATCGCTGACGCAACGACTGAAACGGCACGGAAAGGACAATCATGGCAACGCCGCGCGTTCGGATCTATCTCGACGATAACGCCGAACCGGTGATCGACGAGTTACTGCCGGCGGACGTCAGGATCGATACGCTCGATCTCGCCGATGGCCCGCATCGGCTGGTCGTGCGGGCCCATGACCAGACCGGCCGCGAAGGCTATGAGGAAATCCCGTTCTCGGTCCATAATGGCCCCGGTATCGTCTTGTCAGGTCTCAGGCCGAATTCGACGCGGCGCGGCGAAATCCGCTTCACCGTCGATGCCTTCAGCGCCGACGATCCCTTCGACCCGCGCCGCGCCGAGGCGCGCTCACGCATCCCGACATGGGTCTGGGTCATGTCGCTGTTCGTCGTCGCATGGACGGTGTGGTACGGTGCCACCATGTGGGAGGTCCCGGCACAATTTGCACAGACACCGACCTATGCGGCGGAAGCCATGCGGCGGTAAGCGGCGACTTTTTATCGCCCGATGCGACATGAAGGAGCCTGAATTCGGCATCCGATGATCGCTTATTGAAACATGACTCTGACGGCGCGCCGCCCCCGCCAGAGCGCGGCGACGCGCTCCTCTTCGACCCTATCCGCCTGGCTCGTTACCGCTTTCGGAAAAGTATCGGCGACAGCCTTAACGAGCACGTCGGCGAAGATGAGTGACTCAGATGTCCGCCGTCGTCGTTCGATAAGACGCAGTTCCAACCCCATCCTGATGATCCTTTCATATTGATCAATCTTCCATTTGCTCAAGATCAAATCGCAGCATACCGTGCTACGGTAATTTGCCGATCGACTTCGGATAGAGGGGTGTCATGGTCGATTCGACTACTGGTCCCGGGGCGAGCGCATCGACGCCGCGAAGTTTCTCCGTCTTGTTCGCGACCACCTGGGCGTTCACGATCTGCTTTGCCGTTTGGATGATGTTCGGTGTGACAGGCATTCCGATCCGCGCGCAACTCGGCCTCAATTCGGTTGAATTCGGCCTTTTGACCGCCACCCCGGTCCTGACCGGCGCACTTTTCCGTCTGCCGCTCGGCATCTGGACCGACCGGCTCGGCGGCCGTCGCCTGATGCTGGCGCTCCTCGTGGGTTGCGCCGTTCCCGTGTGGATTTCCTCCTACGCCACGGCGCTGTGGCATTTCATCGTGCTCGGCCTGGCGCTGGGGCTGGTCGGCGCGTCCTTTTCGGTGGGAACCCCCTATGTGGCACGATTCTTCGCGAAAGAGAAACGCGGTTTCGCCATGGGTTTCTTCGGCGCGGGCACGGTCGGCGCCGCGCTCAACATGTTCATCGCGCCATGGCTGATCGACGCTTATGGCTGGCAGATGGTGCCGAAGGTCTATGCCATTGCACTGCTCGTTACGGCAGCGATTTTCTGGGTCTTTTCCGAGCCCGACCCGGCGCGGGCGGCAACCTCTCCTTCCATGCTTTCACAGCTTCAGGTGCTGCGCGATCCGCGCGTATGGAAATATTGCCAATATTACTCGATCGTCTTCGGCGGCTTCACGGCACTGTCGATCTGGATGCCGCAATATTTCCAGTCGGAATACGGGCTTTCTATCGTTCAGGCCGCGCTGCTCGCTGTCTGCTTTGCACTGCCGGCCGGCGTGTTCCGCGCCTTCGGCGGCTGGCTTTCCGACCGCTTCGGCGCCCACAACGTCACATGGTGGGTGCTATGGATCGCCTGGATCTCGCTCTTCCTGCTGTCCTATCCGAGGACGGAACTCACCGTCCATACCATCAACGGCCCTGCAACTTTCGGCATCGCGTTGCCGACATGGTTCTTCACCCTGCTTCTTTTCGTCCTCGGCATCGCCTTTGCCTGCGGCATGGCCTCGACCTTCAAATATATCGGCGACGATTTCCCTGAGAATATAGGCACGGTGTCCGGCATCGTCGGCATGATGGGCGGCCTCGGCGGCTTTCTCCTGCCGATCATGTTCGGCGCCATCCTCGACGGGCTCGGCATCAATTCAAGCTGCTTCATGCTGCTTTACGGCATCGTCTGGGTATCGCTCATCCTGAACTATCTGACCGAGGTGCGGCGCGCGCCGGTCATGGGTGAAGACATCATGGGCGAAAACGCCCCGCAACGACATTGAAACGACCGGGAAAGGAACAGCCAGCGCTTCCTATAGCGGGTACCGTTATAGCGCCAGCCGCATCAAATATCCGCTGGTTCGCGGCCGGCTGGTCAAGGCGTGGCGCGAAGCCCGGAAGACTCGTTCGCCTGTGGAGGCGTGGGTCACGATCACCGCTGACGAGAAGACGGCGAAAGCCTACAAGGCGATCCGCGGGCGCGGCGGATTTGTGCGCTCGACATGGTTGGAGGCGACCGAGATGATCGCCACCGCCAATGTCCATACTATCAGGAAATGGGGGCCGGATCGTGTCGTCGGCTTTTCGCCGATCCCGGCCATGTCGATGGTCTCCTATGCTTCGGGCGCGCGATATCTCAGCCTCATCGGGGCACATTTCTTTCCTTCTCCGACTGGTATTGCGACCTGCCGCCGTCGTCGCCGCAACCTGGGGTGAGCAGACCGATGTGCTGGAATCGGCTGACTGATACA
>SCRB01000014.1 GCA_004299545.1 Rhizobiaceae bacterium | reverse complement strand
CCACTGCGTCGATGACGGCAAAGAGCAGCACGCCTGCCAGGGCACCGCTAATGCTGCCACGCCCCCCGGCGAGCAACGTGCCGCCGATAACCACTGCGGCGATAGAACCAAGATCGTAGTTGCCGTCACGCCCGACCCAGGGCGTCCCGACGCCGAGACGGCTGGCGAGGTAAAGCCCGGTCAGGGCGCACATGACTCCCGAAAAGACAAAGGCGGGAATGATGACACGGGCTTCGTGAACGCCGGCCAGCCGCGCTGCCTTGGCATTGCCGCCGACCGCGAAGAGACAGCTGCCGATCCGCGTGCGGCTAAGCGCGACGCCGGTGACAAGGGCCGCCAGGGCAAGGCCGATAACCGAGACGGGGATGCCGCCAAAAGCGCCATATGCGAATTGCTGGAAGGCCTTCGGTGCGGAACCCTTGAGCGCGTGATACGAAACCGAAAGCAGCCCTTGCAGGATCAGGCTGGTGCCGAGCGTCGTGATCAACGGGTTGACGCCAAGCAGCGTGACCAGCGCCCCGTTTACCGCGCCGATCAATGCGGCGAGCAGTACGACGATGATGACGGCCTCGGCGATCCGGCCGGGATCGTCCTGCATCAGATAGGCGGCCAGGACGGCACAGAGGCTGACGAGATTGGCTACCGACAAGTCGATCGCCCCGCCCGAAATCACCACCGTCTGCCCGATCGCGACGAAGCCGAGTGCGACCATGCGCTGCAGGAGGCCCATGCAGCCTTCGAAGGTCAGCTGGGAATACTGCCCCGTTTCGAGCGCGGCAAGCGTGTAGAAAAGGAGCGAAACCACGAGCAGGACCAAGGTGACGGCATTGCGGCGCGTGAAAGAGGCAACGGTTGGCCCGGTCATGCCGCCTCCACCGCTTTGTCGCGCATCGCATGACGGATGATCTCTTCCTCGCCAGCCCCGCGCGGCAGTTCAGCGACGAGCCGGCCGGCCGCCATAACGAGGATGCGGTCGCTGAGGCCGATGATCTCCATAAGGTCGGAGGAGACCACCATGACCGCCGCTCCGGACTCCGCGAAACCTCGCAGCATGGCATAGATCGCGGCACGCGCGCCGACATCGATGCCGCGTGTCGGCTCGGCAACGATCCACACCCTCGGCGCGGGCCCGCTCGAACGGGCGAACATCACCTTTTGCTGGTTGCCGCCGGAAAGCTGGCCGACGGGCATGGCGTAGTCAGCGGCTTTGACGGCGACGCCGTCCAGCAGCGCGTCGATTTGTTTCCGGCCGCGACCGGCCCCGTTTGCCCGGCCGAGGAATGGCGCCAGCGCGCGCATCGTCAGCGCGCAATTGTCGCGCAGCGACTGGACAAGGCCCAGTCCCTCACCCTTGCGGTCTTCGGGAATTGATCCGATGCCACGACGCGCCGCGGCGCGTGGGTTCTGTGGGGCGCCGCCTCCGTCGAACAGCCGGATCGTACCGCCGCCGAAGGGCTGTACGCCAGCCATCGCACGGGCAAGTTCGGCCTTGCCCGACCCTTCGAGCCCGGCAACGCCGACGATCTCCCCCGCATGCAGCGCGAGCGAAATGCCGGAAAGCTTGCCGGACGAGCCGTTCGCCACGCTGTAGAGCGCAGCCCCCGGCAGAACGGAAGCGGGCGGCGGGAAGAAGTCCTCGAGCGCGCGGCCGACCATCAACCGGACCACCTCGTCAACTTCGATCCCGGCCATCGCGCGGGTAGCTACCTGCCGGCCATCCTTGATGATGGTTATGGTGTCAGCGAGCGCACGAAGCTCGGCCATCCGGTGCGAGATGTAGAGCAACGTCACTCCAGTGCGGCGCAACTCGTCGATCAGCTGGAAAAGCGCATGGGCCTCGGAATCGTTCAGCGTCGCCGTAGGTTCGTCGAGGACCAGGATCCGGGCGTCTTCGGAGATCGCCCTGGCGATTTCGACCAGCTGCTGATCGGCGATCGACAAATCACCACAGGCGGTATCCGGATCGATGGCTGAGCCAAGGCGGGCGAGCACCGCGTCAGCCTCGCTGTTCATCCGCGCGCGATCAATGAAACCGAAGCGGGTCGGCTCCCGGCCGAGAAAGATATTCTCGGCGACCGAGCGGTAGGGCAGCAGGTTGAGTTCCTGATGGATGATGGCGATGCGATATTTCCCGGCCTGCGCAGGGTGCGAGAAAGAGACTGGGCGGCCCTCGATGAGGATCTCTCCGGCCGAGGGCGCCAGGATGCCGCCCAGTATGTTGATGAGCGTCGATTTGCCGGCACCGTTCTCGCCGCAGATTGCCGTCACGGTGCCGCGGCGGCAGATGAGGTTCACGTCCTCGAGCACGTTGATCGCGCCGAATGACTTGCAGATGCCTCGCATCTCCAGGATCGGCGCTCCCGTTTCCACCATTACAGGACCATGCTCCGTCACGCTGGTCATCACCGGGTTTCCTGCGCTGCGACCGACCCCCTTACCGTCAGTCCGAGAACACGAGCTTGGCATTCGTCAGCTCGCGCGCGCCGAGCGCACCGAGTTCACGGCCGAAGCCAGAGGCCTTCACGCCGCCAAAGGGCGCGCGCGGATCGGAGCGGACGAAGCTGTTGATGAAGACAGCGCCGGCCTCGAGCGCCCGGCTAACGCGGGTTGCGCGCTCGGCATCCCCCGTCCAGACCGTCGCGCCAAGCCCGTAATCGCTGCCATTGGCCATGGCGATCGCTTCGGCCTCGGTGTCAAAACGGAAGAGAAGGGCGACAGGACCGAAGAATTCCTCGCGCACGATGGGAGCCTCATGGGGGAGGTCCGCGATGACGGTGGGCGCGTAGAAATTCCCTTCACGCTTCAAAGGCGCACCGCCGCACAGAAGCCGGCCACCCTGGGAGAGCGCAGCGTCAACCTGGCGTTGGGTGTCGCGCACGACGCTGGCGCGCGCGAGAGGCCCGAGCTTCGTTGCCGGGTCCATCGGATCACCGACGGGCAGGGCTCGCACCGCCTCGACATATACCTTTTCGAACCTGTCGTAGATTGGCTCGGCGATGAAGATGCGCTTGGCGGCAATGCAGCTTTGCGCGTTGTTCGCGAAGCGCGACAACACCGCCATCGGCACCGCCTTGTCGAAATCGGCATCTTCAAAAACAAGAAAGGGATCCGAGCCGCCGAGTTCCAGCACCACCTTCTTGCCATGCGCCCCGGCAATCGCGGCCACGGCGCGGCCCGCTGCGGCGCTGCCGGTAACGGTGGCCGCGGCGATACGCGGGTCGGCCACGATGGCCGCGACCGCATCACGGCGGATCGCGAGATTCTGATAGAGCCCTTTCGGCGCGCCGGCGTCGAGGACGAGTTCCTCCAGCGCCCGGGCGCAGCCCTGGACGCTGTCCGAATGTTTCACCAGCACCGTGTTGCCGGCAAGCGCCGTGGGGATGAAGAAGCGCAGCACCTGCCAGAACGGCAGGTTCCAGGGCATGATCGCGAAGATCGTGCCGAGAGGCTGATAGACCACGCTCGCCTTCAGTCCCTCGATCGGCGCATCGGCGAGATAACCCGGTCCCTTCTCGGCGAAATGCCGCGCGCCGAGGGCCGATTTCCTGACTTCGGCCGACGCTTCGCCGATCGGCTTGCCCATCTCGCTTGTGATCAGCGCGCCGTAGTCCTCGGCACGCTTTTCGAGCAGATCGGCGAGACGCAGCAGCATTGCCACGCGCTCCGCCATCGACACAGCCCCGGCCCAGGTCTTCGCGGTCCGATGCGCTAGCGCGATCCGCTCCTCGACCGCAGCCGCGTCGTGCGCTTTATAAGTTTCCAGGAGTCTGCCCGTCGCCGGGTTCCACGATTCCAGCTTCACCGCCGTTCCTCCCCTTCATCACGGTGTACGTTCTTGTGGGAGGCAGGGTTCGGCAGAGAGCGGTTGCTGTCTACTTCGAGCGTCGGCAATATTCCAGTATACGAGAATGCCACCCGGAAAGATCATGGAATATTCCAGTATACGAGAATACTCTCGACTGGCTTATCCTCGCCAACTCGATTGAGGTTCCGGTGAAGAGCTTCACCCGCGTCAGCGCCGTACTGACCAGTTTCGATCCAGCCGAACCGCAAATGCGGACCGACGATCTGCTCGCACGCGCAGGGATCCCGAAATCTTCCGGTTACAAGCTCGTCAGCGACCTGATCGCCGAGGGTCTCCTGAAGCGCGAGGCGCGCGGGTTCGTCGCCCTCGGTCCGTCAGCGATGGAACTGCTTTATTCGCCGCTCAAGGCGAATATGCCCTTACGCGAAGCTTACGGAAGCCCGAACATCAGGCAGCCGGGCTCGACCCCGCGCAAATCGCATTTCGAAAGTGACCTTCTGGAATTGGTCCGCACCGAGCGCTACCGGAAATTCCCTCCTTTCACCATCGGCTTCGCCAATGCCTCCACGTCGCATCCCTGGCGCCTGGCGATGGAAAGAAGCCTTCGTGCGGCAGCGCAACGCCATGCCGGCATCGTCGCCAGGCTGATTGTCAGCGATGCGCAAAACGATCCCGAGCGGCAGGCCGGACAGCTTTCGGATATGCAGCGTGCGGGGGTGGATATCTGTATCCTGAGCGCCGCTGTGGAGCACCATCATGTGCTCGAGGAGAGTGTGGAGCAACTCGTACAACAGCAAATTCCCGTCGTGGGCGTCGACCGGATCTGCGGTGTCGGCCGCCACCGCAGA
>SCRB01000114.1 GCA_004299545.1 Rhizobiaceae bacterium | reverse complement strand
GCGGAGATTTATTTCGACGGCCCGCCGCCTCCCTCTCTCCTGCAGGTGCCCGGCGCGATCGATATCGCCGTCGAGTTCACTTCGATGTCGAAGACGTTCTCGATGCCGGGATGGCGCATGGGTTTCGCTGTCGGCAACGAGCGCCTGATCGCGGCGCTGACACGGGTGAAATCCTATCTCGACTACGGCGCCTTCACGCCGATCCAGGTCGCCGCCACGGCCGCGCTCAACGGCGATGGTTCCGACATCGCGGACGTGCGCGAGGTCTATCGCCGCCGCCGCAACGTCATGGTCGACGCTTTCGAGCGCGCCGGATGGCAGGTTCCGGCGCCGGCGGCGACGATGTTCGCCTGGGCGCCGATCCCCGAGCCCTTCCGCTCGCTCGGTTCGCTGGAATTCTCCAAGCTCCTCATCGAGAAGGCGGACGTGGCGGTGGCTCCCGGCATCGGCTTCGGCGAATACGGCGACGATTTCGTCCGCATCGCGCTTGTCGAAAACGAGCATCGCATCCGGCAGGCCGCCCGCAACATCAAGCGTTTTCTCTCCTCCGCCACGGAAACGCTCGACAATGTCATTCCGCTCAGCGCCCGTCGCTGAGCGTTTTCATCCGTCAAGACTTTTTCGGGAGACGCCGGACATGGCCGAAGCGTTGCGGATAGGAATTGCTGGCCTCGGAACGGTCGGCGCGTCCGTCGTGCGGATATTGTCCGAAAAGGCGGGAGAACTGGCACGCCAATGCGGTCGCCCGATCGAGGTCGTTGCGGTTTCGGCACGTGACCGCAAGCGCGAGCGAGGCGTCACGCTCGGGCAAGCCGAATGGTTCGACGATCCGGTCGAACTGGCAAAGGCGAAAGGCATCGACGTTTTCGTCGAACTGATCGGCGGAGAGGACGGCGCGGCGCGCGCCAGTGTCAGGGCCGCTCTCGAAGCGGGCCGTCACGTCGTCACCGCCAACAAGGCGCTGCTCGCCAGGCATGGGTTGGCGCTCGCGGAAATCGCCGAGAAGAAAGGCGTGCTGCTGAACTACGAAGCGGCCGTCGCCGGCGGCATACCCGTCATCAAAACGATGCGCGAGGCGCTTGCCGGCAACGAAGCCACCCGCATTTTCGGGATCCTGAACGGCACGTGCAACTATATCCTCACGCGCATGGAGGCGGAGGGGCTTTCCTTCGACGAATGCCTCAGGGACGCGCAGCGCCTCGGCTATGCCGAGGCCGATCCGACCTTCGACATCGAGGGCCACGACACGGCGCATAAACTCGCTATCCTGACCAGTCTTGCCTTCGGTTGCCGGATATCGGCGGCCGACATCTACATGGAAGGCATTTCGAACATCAGCCAGGCCGACATCAGGGCGGCCGGCGACCTCGGCTACCGGATCAAGCTTCTCGGTGTGGCGCAGAAGACCGAAAGCGGCATTGAGCAGCGCGTCCACCCGACCATGGTTCCGACGGCTTCGGTGATCGCACAGGTCCATGGCGTGACCAATGCGGTGGCGATCGAGACCGATATTCTCGGCGAGCTCCTCCTGTCGGGGCCGGGTGCCGGCGGCAATGCCACTGCCTCGGCCGTCATCGGCGATATAGCGGACATCGCCAAGAGCCGGCCGGGCTTCCAGCATGGGCCCGTCTTCGGCAGGCCCGCCAAGGAACTTGCGCCTTACCGCAAGGCGAGGATGCGGGCGCATGCCGGCGGTTATTTCATCAGGCTGACCGTGCATGACCGCATCGGCGTCTTCGCGGCAATCGCGCGGCGGATGGCCGACAACGATATTTCGCTGGAATCGATCGTCCAACATGCCGGCCTTGTCCAGGTCGCCGGGCAGAAAACAGTCATCCTCGTCACCCATGAAACGACGGAAGCGGCTATACGCCGCGCCGTGGAAGGCGTAACAAAGGACGGGCACCTGGTCGACAAGCCGCAGATGATCCGTATCGAGCGGGCGGGATAAGAGGGTGACGAATCGTTCACATTTCCATTAAATTGTTCTTAACGCCCGGGCGAGACGATACTCCGCGGGCAGGGAGGGCTTGATGGCATCCGACAACAGAGGATTTGCATCAATGGTTCCCCGCCTCTGTATCGTTTCCCTGCTGATTGCCCTTTTCGCCGCCGCTTTCGCGGCGATCGTCAGCAAACCCAGGCACGTTTCCGATGCCGCCCAGAGCACGCCCTGCGTCCTGAAGGACGGGCAGGGGTGCGGTCCCTCCTGAGAGGGCGCCGCGTCTCCGGGTGAATCCACATTTTTCGATGCCGAGCTGTTTCAGCCGGCGTAAGGGATGTCCGTCAGGCGCGCATCTTTCCGCCGCTCGGATCGAAGAGGGGTTCGACGGTGATTCGCGCGGGGCAGCGGCGGCCGAGAATCTCGATCTCGAACAGGCCATCGGCCTCATTCTGTGCCAGTGCCGCCGGGACATAGCCCTGTGCGAGGGATTTTTGCACATAATGGGCATAGCCGCCGGACGTCACCCAGCCGACGACGCGCCATTCGCCATCGGCAATGCCGCGGATTGCGGACGCGCCTTCGTCAGCATCTGAGACACGCGTCTCCTTGCCCTTCTCGTCGAAGCGCGGCGCGCCATACCCGTGCGGCTTCTCGACACTGCCGTAATCCTTTGCGCCGACCTTGGCCCAGATCGGCTCGTCGCCCATGACATCGGCGTCCGCCGCCTCGACGACGAAGGAAACACGGCTGACCTTCGGTCCCGCCTCCCTTTCCTTCGCGGCGGCGTCGCGGCCGATGAAATCGTTCTTCTCCAGCTTGATGAAACGGTCCATGCCTCCCTCGAAGGGGCCGTAAATGGGACGAAGCTCGCGGAACCAGGTCGGGAAATTCTTCTCCAGCCGCATGGAAAGCAGTGCCCGCATGCCGAAATCGGCAATGCCGAACGCCTCTCCGGCTTTCTTGATCGCCCCGTAAACCAGCCGTTCGTAAGCAGGCTGCATCCAGACCTCGTAGCCGAGGTCGCCCGTATAGGTGATGCGGTTGACGATGCAAGGCGCGCCGCCGACAGCCATCTCGCGGAAATCCATGAACCGGAAGGCCTTCGAGGAAACGTCCTCGTCCACCAGTTTTTGCAGGAGTTCCTGTGATTTGGGGCCGGCAATGGAGAGGCCGACCAGCGTCTGGTCGAAACGGTGAATCTCGACGGAACCGTCCTTCGGCAGGTGCTTCTCGAACCAGCGCATGTGATATTTGGCGGCCGCCGACGAGCCCCATACCATGAAGCGCTCGTCGCCGTCCTTTTCGCCCATATTGGCGATGGTGAAATCGCCGATCAGCTTGCCGAATTCGTTGAGCATGGGGGAAAGCGCGATGCGGCCTTTCTTCGGCATGCGGTTTGTCATCAGCCGGTTGAGGAAGGCTTCCGCGTCCCGGCCGCTGATCCGGTATTTGGCGAAATTGGCGATCTCGGTCACGCCGACCCGCTCGCGCACCGCGCGAACCTCGTTACCGACATGCTCGAAATCGTTGGAGCGGCGGAAGGAGACGATATCCTTCGGCTCTGTCCCTTTCGGTGCGAACCAGAGCGGCGTTTCCAGCCCCCAGCTGTCGCCCATCACCGCGTTGTTCTCACGCGCCATGATATCGTAAAGCGGCGTCGTCTGCGCCGGACGACCCGCCGGCAATTCCTCGTTGGGGAAACGGATGGAGAAGCGGCGCGAATAGTTTTCCCGCACCTTGGCGTTGGTGTAGCGCAGGCTCGCCCATTCGCCGAAACGCGCGACGTCCATGCCCCAGACGTCGAAGCCTGGATCGCCGTTCACCATCCAGTTCGACAGTGCCAATCCGACGCCGCCGCCCTGCGAAAAGCCCGCCATGACGGCGCAGGCACACCAGAAATTCGTCAGCCCCTGCACCGGGCCGACGAGCGGGTTGCCGTCGGGCGCAAAAGTGAAAGGCCCGTTGATGACCTGCTTGATCCCCGCATTGGCGATGCCCGGAAAATGCCTGAAGCCGAGCTCAAGGGAAGGCGCGATGCGGTCGAGGTCGGGCGCCAGTAATTCATGGCCGAAATCCCATGGCGTCGTCACCGGCGACCATGGCTTGCAGGCTTTCTCATAAGTGCCGAGCAGGACGCCGTTCCGCTCCTGGCGCGTATAGATCTCGCCCTTGAAATCGAGCACGCCGACCATTTCGCGGCCGGTTTCCCGGTTGAATGCCTCGACCTCCGGCATCGGCTCGGTCAAGAGATAGTGGTGCTCCATGGCAAGCACCGGGAGCTCCAGCCCCACCATGCGGCCGATCTCGCGCGCCCAAAGCCCGCCGCAATTGACCACATGCTCCGCCTTCACCGTACCTTGCTCGGTGATGACGTTCCAGGTGCCGTCCGGCTCCTGCGTCAGTTCCTTCACCGGGTTGCGCAGCACGATCTCGGCGCCCAGCTTCTTCGCCGCCTTGGAATAGGCGATGGTGGTGCCGGAAGGGTCGAGATGGCCCTCGACCGGGTCCCACATGGCGCCGACGAAGTGCTTTTCGTCCATCAGTGGGAACATCGCCTTGGCCTCGGACGGCGTGATCAGCTCCGTATCCATGCCGAGATAACGGCCCTTGGCGTGGGCAAGGCGGAGGAAATCCATGCGCTCGGGCGTATCCGCCATCATCACGCCGCCGGTCAGGTGCAGCGAGCAGGACTGGCCGGAGAGCTTTTCCAACTCGTCATAAAGCTGCACCGTATAGGCTTGCAGCTTGGCGACGTTCGGGTCGCCGTTCAGCGTATGGAAGCCTCCCGCGGCGTGCCAGGACGAGCCCGAGGTCAGCTCCGACCGCTCGATCAGCATGACGTCGGTCCAGCCGGCCTTTGCCAGATGATAGAGCACCGAACAGCCGACGACACCGCCACCGATGACAACCGCTTTAACGTGAGATTTCATAGGGATAGGTTCCGATGATGAGAATTTGAGTCATGACGTCCGGCATGAGTGCCCCCCACTCCGTCATCGCTTCGCGGTGCCACCTCTCCCCCCGTCGGGGGGAGAGGAAAAGAGCGCGGCGCTCCGGCCGGTACTTCCTCTCCCCCGTCGAGCGGGGGAGAGGTGGTCGGCAAAGCCGATCGGAGTGGGGGTCGATCGATTGCTCCCGCGAAGACGAACCGCAGGTCGGCAGCTATTATTCCTTCCGACAGTCGGCCGTCGAGCGCGGCGAGGATGGTTTCGCAGACGGACGTACGGTGTTTTAGGGCGTCATGGTTCCAGAAACGGAGAATGGAATA
>SCRB01000113.1 GCA_004299545.1 Rhizobiaceae bacterium | reverse complement strand
TTCAACCCGGCACCCACGCTCAAGGAACAATTCGAGGCAATCGCCGCCTGAAATCCGCCCGGGCGGGGCTTGTCTCTCACCCTTTCGAAAATTTGCAACAGAACCCATCCCAGATGCCGATCAGCGTCTTTCGAATATCGGCTGCCGCTTTTCCTTGAACGCCACCCTGCCTTCACCCGCATCCCTTGTGGCAAAGCAGATCGTCTGTAGGTCGCGTTCATATTCGATCGCCTTCTCCAATGGCATCGCCCACGCGGCCTTGAGGTTGAGCTTCGCCGTTTCGGCGGCGATCGGTGCACGGCTGGCAATCGTGGCCGCGACCTCCCTCGCTCGGGCAAGCAGGCGCTCCTGCGGCACGACTTCGCTGACAAGCGTCCATGCCAGCGCCTGCTGCGCCGTCACGGCGTCGCCAGTCATGACCATCAGCGCAGCGTTGGAGGCACCTATGGAATGAGACAGATATGCCGATATTCCACCGCCACCGATCCAGCCGAGCTTGATTTCCGGCGCCGCAAACTGCGCATTTTCCGAGGCGATACGGATATCGCAGGACAGCGCCGTCTCCAGGCCGCCGCCGAAGCAATAGCCGTTGACCGCGGCGATCGACGGCTTGAGGAGCCTGCGGATTGCGTCGCAATAATCCGGCCGGTTACGGAACTGCCAAGGTGTGTCATAACTGTCGAGTTCGCGGATGTCCGAGCCCGCGCAGAAGGATTTCTCGCCGGCGCCCGTTACGATGACGCAGCGGATCGTGTCGCTGTCGTTGCATTCGCGCACATGCTCGACGATGGCATCGGCCATCTCCGGCGTAACCGCATTGAGCTTCTGCGGTCGGTTGAGCACGATGGTGGCGATATGGCCATCGACCTGAAAGAGAATGTCCTGGCTCATCGGGTTATCCTCATATCTGGCCGCCCTCGACGCGGCTCGCCGAATAAAGACGCTGGATCCCTTCGGCGATCGCGTCCGGCTGCATCCCGTCCTCCAGACCTTTGCGCAGCAAAGCCGATGCCTTGGCCTGGAAGGCGATATAGCCCGCATGGCGCGGACGCACATAGGCGTGTTCGAGCGTCTCGCTGGTGTCGCGGTAGAAATCGTTCCAGGCGCGATTGACGTTGTCGTCGCGCCATGCGGAACGGCGGCTGGGCTGTCCGTCATGGGCGGGAATGAAGGCGGTCTGGACGTCCTCGCTCATGAGCCAGAGAAGGTGGCGCTTCAGCGCCTCACTCATCTCGCAGCGGCGCGAAATGCCGATCCCGGTGCCGCCGAGCGTCGAACCTGGCAACGCGCCTTTGCGCCTTCGCGGCGCATTGGCAAAACGAAGCAGCCGCCCGCTCGCCGGCGCGGCATAGTTCACATAGCCAAAGACGAGGGGGCAGAGAAAAACATCCTCACTGGTGGCCATGTGTCCAAGCAGACCGATCGGATTGAGCGTCGCCGTGCTTTGCGGGCTGCGCGCAGCAAGCGCGGCCATGATTTCCACTGCCCGCCTGCCGGTTTCCGCCGACACAAGGATATTCGGGTCGGACCCGGCAGGCGGCTCGCCCAAGGCCGTCGCGATTGAGAAATAGGAAAGCAGGGTATGCGGGCCGGCAACCGGAAAGGTTGCGCTTTCGCTTGCCGGCCCG
>SCRB01000112.1 GCA_004299545.1 Rhizobiaceae bacterium | reverse complement strand
TCTCGCTTATCCTTCTCGCCAGTTCCTCCTGCGGGATGCCGATCATGACGGTGGTTTGCGGGGAGGGGCCGGCGTTCCGGGAAAGCGGCTGACGTGGCCGTGGAAGCGGAGGGTCTTCCCAAAGTTTCTGAAACTCCCCGCACCAGACGGGGACAGGCACCGTATTGTCGTAGTGCCGACACGTCGCAAACTACCGGCTTGATGCCGGAAGGTCCGGATGAGCGGGAAACGGGAGGGCCGAAACTCGCCGAGCGGAGCGCGAAAGTCGTGCCGCTTACAAAACAATTCGGAAGGCAAGGCTTCGCGCCCCGCTTCCCGGTTCCTTGACAATGGCCAGACGAGACGAACTCGGGCGTGGCGAGGGAGAAGTTTGCCTGTGAGGCTCAGGACGGAGAAGCCTGCGGGACAGAGGGGGGCGCGAAGGAGCGAGGCGTTGCGGATGCTTCACTCACAAATCGCTACAACAGCGTGCCATGCAAAATGATGAGCGCGACGGTGAAGTAGATCACCAGCCCGGTGACATCGACCAGCGTCGCCACGAAGGGGGCCGACGCGCTTGCCGGGTCGAAGCGGAGCGCCTTCAGCAGGAAGGGCAGCATCGAGCCGGCAAGCGTGCCGAAGGTGACGATGCCGACGAGAGCGGCGCCGACGGTGAGCGCGACCAGTTCCCAATGCGCGCCGTAGTCGTAGAAGCCCAGGAACTGCCAGGCGCCGATGCGGCAGATGCCGACGACGCCGAGGATGGCGCCGAGCGCCATGCCGGTCGGGATCTCGCGCAGCGCGATGCGCCACCAGTCGGCCAACCTGATTTCCCGCAGCGCCAGGGCGCGGATAATGAGCGAGGTCGCCTGCGATCCGGAATTGCCGCCAGAACTCATGATGAGCGGGATGAAAAGGGTGAGCACGATCGCCTTTTCCAGTTCGTTCTCGTAACCCTGCATGGCGGTCGCCGTCAGCATTTCGGAAAGGAAGAGCACGAGCAGCCAGCCGCCGCGCTTCCTGAGCATTTCGAGGAAGCCGATGCGCATATAAGGCTCGTCGAGCGCCTCCATGCCGCCGAATTTCTGCACGTCTTCGGTCGTCTCCTCGAGGATGCCGTCGATGACGTCGTCCACCGTGACGATGCCGATCAGGCGGCCGTGCTCGATCACCGGCACGGCGAGAAGGTCGTATTTGGAGATAAGCTGGGCGACGCGCTCGCGGTCGATGAGGGGCGAGACGGTGACGGGGGCCCGTTTCGGCACGACGGTGAGAATGAGTGCCTTCGGATCGCTGACCACGAGCCGCCTGAGGCCGACCGCGTTGAGGAGCTTGCCGCTTTTCGGCTCGACGATATAGATGGCATAGATCGTCTCGCGCGTGCGTTCGACCTCGCGCAGGTGTTCGAGCGTGCGCCCGACCGTCCATGTCGGCGGGACGGCGACGAATTCGGTCGTCATGATCGAACCGGCGCTGCCTTCCGGATAGCCGAGGATCCTCAGGATCGCCGCCTGCGAATCGACGTCGAGGTCCTGCAGCAATTCCTGGTGGACGGGTTCGTCCAGCTCGCGGAAAAGGTCGGCGGCCCGGTCCGTCGCCATGGCCGCGAGCAGCCTGACCGCAAGCAGATGCGGCAGGTGGCCGATCAGTTCCTCGGGCCGTTCGAGTTCAGGCTGGTCGAACGCCTCGACCGCCCGCTCGAAGGGCAGGCTCTCGATGATCTCGACGGCGCGTTCGTCCGTCTCGTTGTTCAGCACATCGACAAGGTCGGCGACGTGGCCGCTTGCGATGCTTTCGGCGAGGATGCGCTCATCGTCGCCGGTCATGACCGGGAGTTCGTTCATGGCTCGCTCCTATGCCGTCCGGGGCAGGGCGCGCGAGCCTTCTAAAGGATCAGGCGGCTGCCGCAGACGGCGATTGCATTCGACTGTTACTGTCGCCAGGCATGGCGCCTCGACCCTTTCTCATCTGCCGGCCCGTGAAACGGCGGCCGGACAAGCTTCAAATATACCTGTTCTTCCGGCTGTCAATCTTGAAGTTTGCCGAACCCGGAGGAGAGCACGACATGCCGCGTTGCAGGGCATTTGGCTGCCCGTTTGGCGGCCATACCGGAAGGGCGCCGCAAGGGAGCGTCCGCAGTTGTCAGGCCGCAACCAAACCCGAAAGATCGTCGCTGGCGGCCGTGGGCAGGCCTCTCACATAGGCGGCGACGTCGGCCGTGCGGGCGAGCGTGCGCCAGTAGACGTCCTCCATCAGGATGTGGGCGAATTCGCCGTTCCGCCCGACGCTGTAGAGGCCGCCGACACCGGTCGAGACGGCGAACCGCCGCCGCTCTTCCTCATATTTGGACAGATAGACCGGGTAGGAGATCGGCGTTTTCAAGATGCCGGCGGAACCGAGATATCTGTCGCGCAATTGCGGGAAGATGCGGCAGATGCCGTCGAGGCAGAGCCTCGCCATCTCGTCCTCCGTCATCGTCCAGTACCGGTCGCCGACCTCGCAACCGACGTCGCAGGTGATCAGCGTCTTGCCCTCCGGCGCCAGCCAGGGCATCGAGATCGTCGTCTCGGTCAGCCGGAAGAACGGATAGGAGCGATCCGGCACCCACAGCATCGTCTCGGGCAGATAATGCCGCCCCTCGAAGCGCAGATTGGCGAAGACCATGGGGCGGTAGCGGAAGGCGCCGAGGTGGTAAAGCGCGTTCGTGCCTTCGACAAGGCGGGGCAGGACATGGACCGGCGCCGTGCTGACGACCGCGGAAACGGGAATGGTTTCGCCCCCGGCGCGCACGGCCGTGACGCGTTCGTTCTCGACCAGGACCTTCTCGACCGGCGTCTGCAGCCGGATCAGGTGCTCGACGCGCTTCGTCGTCGGTTCGAGCAGCCTGGCGACGCCGCCCTTCGGATAGACGTGCCAGACGCCGGCGCTTTCCGGCATGGTGCGCGTATAGCCGTTGCAGACGGCGCGGCCAGTGACGCGGGCGGCCGCCTGGAGATAGAGCGATTTCAACGCGCCGTGCGCCCATTTATCGCCGACGGCCGGAGAGAGATCGCTCGCTGGCGCACCGGACCATGCTTCGGCGAGCGGCATGGCGACGCCCTCGGCCAGCGCGTCGCCGTAAGCGCGCCGGAACCAATCCTCGGCGGACCGGACCTCGTCCCGGCGTATCCGTGCCGCGAGCGCGCCGGCGAGGAAGCGCGGCTGGCGCATCAGGCCGAACGGATAGCTGTGGGCCTTGCCGTTCAGATAGACGGCTTCACCATAGCGTTTGACGGTGAGGCAGGCATCCTCGGCGCCGAGCGCCTGTGCCAGCCGGTTGGAGACGAAATGGCCGCCGAGGTCGTAGCTGAACCCGTTCTCGTCCTTGAAGGACGAGGCCATGCCGCCGACCGCCTTGCCGGCCTCGAACAGGATGACGGGCAGGCCCCGCCGGTTGAGATCGTCGGCAGCGGTCAGGCCCGCTATGCCGGCTCCGAGTACTGCTATCGGTTCCAAGACAAACCCCCGCCGCCCCTTTGCCACAATGTCACGTAACCGTGATGATGCGCCCGAA
>SCRB01000111.1 GCA_004299545.1 Rhizobiaceae bacterium | reverse complement strand
GGTGATCTTCGCGGCGCTGGCGGGCGCCATTTGCTGGAACGTGATCACCTGGCTCGGCGGCATTCCCTCCAGCAGTTCGCATGCGCTTATCGGCGGTCTGGTCGGTGCCGGTCTGATGAAGGTGGGCTTTTCCGCCATCGTCTGGCACGGCCTGATCGCGACGGTCCTGGCGATCGTCCTGTCGCCGGCCCTCGGTCTGGTACTGGCACTCCTTCTGGTGCTTGCCGTGTCCTGGCTGTTCGTCAAGGTCACCCCGCTCAAGGTCGACCAGACATTCCGCGCGCTGCAATTCCTGTCCGCTTCCCTCTACTCGCTCGGACATGGGGGCAACGACGCGCAGAAGACGATGGGCATCATAGCCGTCCTCCTCTATTCACACGGCATGATGAACGGGGACTTTCACATTCCGCTCTGGGTCGTGCTTGCCTGCCAGGGGGCGATGGCCCTCGGCACGCTCGCGGGCGGCTGGCGCATCGTCCATACGATGGGCTCGAAGATCACCCGCCTCTCGCCGATGCAAGGCTTCTGCGCGGAAACGGGCGGCGCCATCACGCTCTTCCTGGCAACCTATCTGGGCGTCCCCGTTTCGACGACCCATACGATCACCGGAGCGATCGTCGGCGTGGGGGTGTCTCGCCGCGTCTCTGCCGTCCGCTGGAACGTTGCGCGCAGCATCGTCGTCGCATGGGTCGTGACCATGCCGGCCGCAGGCATCCTGTCGGCTCTCGCCTTTCTGGCGGCCGGGCCGGTGCTGAACTGACACCGAACGTTCGCCTTTTCAGGCCGCCGTCAGCTGGATTTTGACGGAAGGTCCAGCAGTCTGGAAACATCGGCGGCGCCATTGCCGGAAACGCCGATGCCGCCTCCGTCGCTCACCTCGACAGCCGTCCCGTTCGAGAAGCTGAGGGACCATCCGTCTCCGTTGCGGCGACGGTCGGTAAGTTCGATCCCGGCGGCGGAAACCAGCGCGATAACCTTGTCGACGTTCACTCGCTTTTCCTCCTGTTTCGCAGGCTCTAGGGTCAGGACTCAGTGAAGGTCGAGCGCGCCGGTGAGATCGCCAAGAGGCGGTTCACCGTTCGCGGCTACGGCCTTGTCACGGACGACGATCCCATGGAGTTCGGGCAATGCGAAGCGCTCTGTGATGAACCGCAGGATCGATGTGGTGTCATAAGGCGTATGGTCAACATAATCCCGCTTGGCGAAGGGCGATATGATGATCGCCGGGATGCGTGTGCCCGGCCCCCAGCGATCGCCCTTGGGAGGCGCGACGTGATCCCAGATGCCGCCGTTTTCGTCATATGTGACCACCACCAGCATATGGGGCCATTGCGGACTCTTCTCGAGATGGGAGACGACATCCGCTATGTGCCTGTCGCCGGCCTGGATGTCGGCATATCCGGAATGTTCGTTGAGATTCCCCTGTGGCTTGTAGAAGGAAACCTGCGGCAGGACGCCGTTGTCGATCGCGGCGATGAAGCTGACGCCGCCCAGCCCGGCATCGCGGATATGCTCACGTCGCGCTTCCGTTCCCGGAGCGAAATTGGCGTAATAGTTGAACGGTTGGTGATGGTACTGGAAATTCGGCACCGGAGTATGGTTGCCATGGTCGAGTGTGTACTGCCAGGCGCCCGAATAATAGGCCCAGCTGATGTGCTTGAGGCTCAGCATGTCGCCGATCGTCGGCTCGGTTTGCGGCGGCAGGGTCGTGGCCTTGCTCGGGTCGGCATAGCGCGGGTCCTGGCCCGGCGCGGGCGCATTGCCGCTCGGCTGATAGGGAGGCTGCATCGTATTGACCGCATAGAAGTCCGGCGTCAGATTGCCGTCCGAAACGAATTTCGGAATGCCGTCAAGCGCCGATTTGGGCGAGTTGTCGGCGACTTTCAAAGCCGTTCCATCGGCGTTCGTCACCGAAATCGAAGGGTGCGCGGGGCTCTTGTCCGCATGCGGGTAATAGGGCGCGCAGGCGCAGATCAGCCATTGGTGATTGAAGAACGAGCCGCCGAAGCCGCCCATGAAGAAATGATCGGCGAGTGTGTATTTCCGGGCCACCGCCCACATGGCCGTCTTCGACGCGTCCCAGTTGCTCATCGGCATGGCGCCGGAATCGGCCCAGGCGACGAACATGTCGTTCTTGCCGCCGTCGATCTGCATCTGGTTCTGGTAGTAGCGATGCCAGAGGTCGTGCGTCACCGTGCTCAGCGGGACGTTGAAGCCCTTGGGATCGTTGACCGTAAAGGGCGCATTCGGAAGGTGCTCGGTCATGGCCTGTGTCACGGGCGGGGTGACGCCCTTCGCCGTGAGGCCGTCCCAGACCGGCGGCAATTCCTTCAGGATCGAACCGTCGCGGTCGCGCTGCTGCAAACTTTCCTCGCTTGCCTGGTCCAGGCCGTCGGCACCGGGAAAATGGCCGTAGAGATTGTCGAACGCACGGTTCTCGGCGAAGATGACGACGACGGTCTTGATCTTGTTGATCCCGTCCGGAGGGCCGCCGGGCTCTCCGGCAAAGGCCGGCGCGGAGAGGGTGATGGAAAGTGTGAGCGCAGTCGAACAAAGGGCCAGAACGTGCGATCGTCTCATTCCCGTCTCCTCGAAGAAATGAAAACAGGTGTCATGACACCACCTTTGGATGCGCTTTTCAATAGCTGCGATTCACCTTCGAGGTATTGCGGGGGTTGCCGGACAGGACACAGCTTAGCCGGCTTCGTCATTTCGGCGGGCCGTTCTGGCATTTCTGCCTGCTGCTCGCACATCCGTTTCCTGCCAGCTGCTCTGATCGTCCTCCTTGCCGCTGCGGTCGCCCTCCAGACTGCCGTTCCGGCATCCGCGCAACCGATGTCCCGCAAGGAGGCGCGTGAGCGTGCCGATGCGCTTTCGGCACTGGGCCAGGCGCTGTTTTCGGATCCGAGGCTGTCGGCGTCCGGCCGCCTTGCCTGCGCCTCA
>SCRB01000110.1 GCA_004299545.1 Rhizobiaceae bacterium | reverse complement strand
CCTCCAGCACACAGGGCCGGCTGTCGTCTTCACCGATCTCCGCGACCTTGCCGCCCGCGTCGACGATCCCGCTCTCGACGTCACGCCGGAAAGCGTCCTTGTTCTCCAGAACGCTGGCCCCGTCGGCGCGCCGGGAATGCCGGAAGCGGGCTATCTGCCGATCCCGAAGAAGCTGGCTGAGGCCGGCCTGAAGGACATGGTCCGCATCTCCGACGCCAGGATGAGCGGCACTGCATTCGGCACCATCGTCCTTCATATCACCCCGGAGACGGCGCGCGGCGGGCCGCTCGGGCTCGTCCGTGACGGCGACAGGATCAGGCTCGACACGGGCAACAGGCGACTGGACGTGCTCGTGGACGAGGCGGAACTGGCGCGGCGCGCCGCAGCGTTGCCTTCGGCCGAGCCGCCGAAATATCGCGGCTACAGGAAACTCTTCGCTGAGGAGGTTCTTCAGGCGGATGAAGGCTGCGATTTCCGTTCCTTCGTACCCGAACGGAGGAAAATCGCACCTGTTTTAACCCAAAATGCCCGTCATCCGGGCGAAAAAAAGACGTGAAACCGCAATCAGCGGCAGATCCTCAGCCGCGTCTGCCGCGACAGATGCGGAAGCAGTCGCCGCATCGTCTCCGGGCTGACGGCGACGCAGCCTTCCGTCGGCTGGAAGCCGGGTTTGGCGATATGGAGGAAGATGGCGCTGCCGCGATTGCGCCGTCGCTCGCTGATGTTCCAGTCGAGAACGATGCAGAGATCGTAAAGCCGGTCCGCGCGCAGCATGCGTTCATGGCTGGCAGGGTAAGGCAGCCGCACCGGCCGGTTGTAGTTCGGATCGGAAGGCGCGTCGCACCAGCCGAGATCCTTGCGGATTTCACTCACGGGAAGCCGCGAACACGCTGCTTCCAGCGGATACTTCCTGTAGCCGCCGAGAAGGCACAGCACGGCAAGGGGCGTCGCGCCGTCTCCCTCGCGCTTCAGCGCGGAGATGCCGCCACGGCCGAGCGCGCAGGGAAATACGGCCGGCCCGACTTCCATGAGCCCCTGTTGCGGCTTTGCCGGCCGGCGCCTTATGTTGATATATCGCACCGCCATGGCATTCAGTTGATTGTCATCACATTTTTTAGAGTATGATCGATTCTGCGAACAAATTATCGCGATCCGCTTTGCGGATGTACCCGTCCTGCGTAAACGGATTGGCCTTCGATTCTCTCCAATCCGCAAGATATAGGTCGAACCATGGCGTCACGTACCATCCTGATCGTCGATGACGACGAGGATTTGCGCACCACCCTTCATGAGCAGCTGTCGCTCTACGAGGAATTCATGGTGCTGCAGGAAGAAACGGCGGGCAAGGGCATACAGGCCGCGCGCGGCGGGATCGTCGATCTCCTGATCATGGATGTCGGGCTTCCCGACATGGACGGGCGGGAAGCCGTCAAGATCCTGCGCAAGGGCGGATACAAGGCGCCGATCATCATGCTGACCGGCCAGGACACCGATTCCGATACGATCCTGGGCCTCGAGGCTGGCGCCAACGACTATATCACCAAGCCGTTCCGCTTCGCGGTCCTGCTGGCGCGGATCAGGGCGCAGCTTCGCCAGCACGAGCAGAGCGAGGACGCGACCTTCGGTGTCGGCCCCTACACCTTCAAGCCGAGCCAGAAGCTTCTGCTCGACCAGAAGGGCAGCAAGGTCAGGCTGACGGAAAAGGAAGCCTCGATCATAAAATACCTCTACCGCGCCGACCAGAAGGTCGTGACGCGCGACGTCCTGCTCGAGGAGGTCTGGGGCTACAATTCCGGCGTCACCACCCACACGCTGGAGACGCATGTCTACCGGTTACGCCAGAAGATCGAACGCGATCCTTCCAATGCGGAAATTCTTGTGACAGAAAGCGGAGGATACAAACTCGTTCCCTGACCGCGCTTTTCCGGCGGTCGGGCGGGAGGGGACGATCGTCAAGGGGACAATGATTGGCGCTGGACGATGACATACGCACCTTGTCCGGCGTGAGTCTCTTCGGGAGTTTCACGCAAGATCAGATAAGGCTCCTCGCCTTCGGCGCGGAGAATGTGCGTATTGCCGCCAGCGAAGACCTCTTCCGGGAAGGCGACCTCGCCGACGGCGCATTCGTCGTGGTCAACGGTACGGTCGATCTCTTCCACGAACGGGAATCCGGCCGCGTCCATGTCGGGCGGGCGGGCGCGGGAAGCCTCCTCGGCGAATTCGCGCTGATCGCTGAAACCACCTATCTCACAGGCGCCGCCGCGCTGACCGGCCTGGAACTCCTGAAGATCAACCGCAGGCTGTTCCGGCGGATTCTCGAGGAATATCCCGAGACCGCGGCCACTCTCCACCGTCATATGGTGGAAAATTTCAAGAAGATGGTCGCCGAGATCGAGCGTTTGGGAACGCGGTTTCAGGATTGAGCCGGGCAGCGCGACTGCCTGAAAGGCCCATGGCGGCTTTCTATGCCCTTCGCGCCGGGCGCGGCTTCATCCCAACGATATAGTGACTTGCACTGATCCGGGGTGTAAAATCGTAACAAGGGACAAGGGCAAGGAGAAGTTCAGGCTGGCGTTCCTGCGCAAATCGGGGCCTGACGGCAAAGATTCCGTAACACCTTCAAATATAAATTGATATCTGGCGACGGGCAGGTTGTGTCAATTGTGCGCGGGGTATGGATTGGTGGGTCAGAAAAAGAAAATGCCAAATCGCTATTTCGGCACGGACGGTATTCGCGGCCGCGCAAATGCATTTCCGATGACGGCGGACGTCGCGATGAAGGTCGGCATGGCGGTGGGCATGTCGTTCCAGCGCGGTAGCCATCGCCACCGCGTCGTCATCGGCAAGGACACCCGGCTTTCGGGCTATATGCTGGAAAACGCAATGATCGCCGGCTTCTGCGCCGCCGGCATGGACGTGTTCCTCCTTGGCCCGATTCCGACGCCGGCGGTGGCCATGCTTTCACGCTCTCTGCGCGCCGATATCGGTGTCATGATCTCCGCCTCCCACAATGCCTATCACGACAACGGGATCAAGCTCTTCGGCCCCGACGGCTACAAGCTTTCCGACGAGATCGAGAAGAGAATCGAAAGCCTGCTCGACAAGGAGGAAAGGCTTGAGGTTGCCGGCTCGAACGGCCTCGGGCGCGCCAAGCGCATCGACGGCGTGCACGACCGTTATATCGAGTTCGCCAAGCGCACCCTGCCGCGCTCCATGTCGCTTGCCGGCATGCGCGTGGTCATCGATTGCGCCAACGGTGCCGCCTACAAGGTCGCGCCGGCAGCGCTCTGGGAACTCGGCGCCGAGGTGATCGCGATCAATGTCGAGCCCGACGGCTTCAACATCAACAAGGAATGCGGGTCGACCGATCCGCTCGGCTTGTGCAAGAAGGTGCATGAGGTCCGCGCCGACATCGGCATCGCGCTCGATGGCGACGCCGACCGGATGATCATCGTCGACGAGAACGGCACCGTGGTCGACGGCGACCAGATCATGGCGCTGGTGGCGGAAGCCTGGCAGCAGAACGGCCGTCTTTCGGGCGGCGGCATCGTCGCGACCGTCATGTCGAATCTCGGGCTGGAGCGCTATCTGGGCGATCTCGGCCTGTCGCTTCACCGCACAAGGGTGGGCGACCGCTATGTCGTCGAACATATGCGCGCCCACGGCTTTAATGTCGGCGGCGAGCAATCGGGCCATATCGTTCTTTCCGATTTCTCCACGACCGGCGACGGCTTGGTTTCGGCGCTTCAGGTGCTCGCCTGCATCAAGCGCACGGGGCGTCCGGCGAGCGAAGTCTGCCGCCGCTTCGAACCGGTGCCGCAGATCCTCAAGAATGTTCATTTCAGGGGTGGCAAGCCGCTCGAAACGGCATCCGTCAAGGCGGCCATAGAGGATGCCAAGGCGAGGCTTGGCGAGACGGGCCGCCTCGTGATCCGCCCATCGGGCACCGAACCGCTTATCCGCATCATGGCGGAAGCGGACGACAAGTCCCTTATCGAGAACGTCGTCGACGAGATCGTTGGCGTGATAGCGGATACGCGCGACGCGGCCTGAGTGCCGGCCGCATCATACTGCCTGATCCATTGGCGGCGAGCGTTCCCAGACCTCGACGGTGCGATAGAAATCGCCAAGGGTCTTGCCGCGTTCAGGCCGGAAGATGCGGCCGGTGGAGATCAACTCGGCGATCCGGTCGATGCGAAAAGCACGGAAATCGTCGCGCAGTTCGCACCACGCCACAAGGGTCCAGACCTTGCCCCAGAACCACAGGCCGAGCGGCCTGACCTCCCGCATCGTCTGCCGGCCGGCCTCGTCGCGATAATCGAGCCGCAATATTTGGCGCGCCTCGATCGCCCGTTCCGCAATGTCGACCGATTGGCGCGCACTGTCCGAAACCACGTAGGTCGGCGCATGGATGCTCGTCTGCGCGATGCGTGACTTCTCGGAATCCGGCAGGACGGCGCCGATCTTGACGAGCGCTTCCTCGGCGGCACGCGCCATCGTCGCACCACCGAAGGCGCGCACCATGCGGGCGCCGGCCACCAGCGCCACAATCTCGTCGCGCGTGAACATCAGCGGCGGAAGGTCGAAACCCTCCCGCATGATATAGCCGACGCCAGCTTCCCCGTCGATCGGCACGCCCGTCGACTGCAGGTCGGCAATATCGCGATAGATGGTCCGCTCGGAAACTTCGAGCCGCTCACCGAGCATGCGCGCGGTGACAAGACGGCCGCCGCGCAAATGCTGGACAATCTGGAAGAGGCGATCCGCGCGACGCATCTTCGTTCTCCTTTGGCCCGCACCCACCGCGCCTCATTCATTCCTGACATAAATGTCACGAGCCTCCTGACAGCCTTGTGTCAGGAGGCTCACCCGTGGTCGGCGCCGCCAGTTTCCCCCAATCAATCCCGGACGTTGCCGCTCCGAAAGCCGGTATAGAGTTCGGGCCATCCGATATCCTTCCGGACTTCCCTCGGAAGGGCGTTCATGACCCTTTCCGTGCGAATTTCTTCCCGAAGCACGCGCCAATAAGCGAAGCGGCGCCTTAACGTTCCAAACAGGGCTGTTGCGGCCATCTCGATGTCTCCTTGTCTTTCAAGGCTGGAAACATCGTCGCATAGTCGTCCTGACAACTTTGCGTCAGGAGCAAGTGGACCATTTTATAATGCGAGGCCGCGTTCCTTCAAGGCGGTCGTGATCTCGTCGAGAATCGCCGGGTCGTCGATCGTGGCCGGCATCGTCCACTCCTCACGATCGGCGATCTTCTGCATCGTCCCGCGCAGGATCTTGCCGGAGCGGGTCTTGGGCAGCCGCTTGATGGTGACGACGGTCTTGAAAGCCGCGACCGGACCGATCTTCTCGCGGACCAGCAGCATAGCCTCCTTTTCGATCACCTCGCGGTCTTTCGAAACGCCGGCGTTGAGGACAATGAAGCCGCAGGGCACCTGGCCTTTCGTCGGATCGGCAATGCCGATGACGGCGCATTCGGCGATATCGGGATGCTCGGCGACGACTTCCTCCATGGCGCCGGTCGAAAGACGGTGGCCGGCGACATTGATGATGTCGTCGGTACGCGCCATGATGAACAGATAGCCGTCGTCGTCGATATAGCCCGCGTCGGCGGTTTTGTAATAACCTGGGAACTCATCGAGATAGGCCTGCCGGAAGCGATCGTCGGCGTGCCAGAGCGTCGGCAGGCAGCCGGGCGGCAGCGGCAGTTTCACGACGATATTGCCGAGAACATTGCGGCCGGCCGGATGGCCGGCATCG
>SCRB01000109.1 GCA_004299545.1 Rhizobiaceae bacterium | reverse complement strand
CCATGCCTTCCGGCATCTCCTCGGCGATGTAGGGGGCGATCTTGCGCGGTTCGGCCGGCTCCGGATCGGGTCGCGCTCCGCCCTCGACGCGGACCGCCGCCTGCACGTAGCTCTCCGCGGTGTCGAAGACGCTCTTGTAGCCGACCACCAGAATGTCGAGAGCATCCTTGTTTCGACAATTGTCGAATCCGAAGCCGAGCGTGAAATGTCCATGCAGCTCGGCCACTTCCTCGACGGCCGCGATCTCCTTCGCCAGCAGCTCCTTCAGCGGACCGGAAATGTATTGACGTGCCGCCTCGTCGACCTTCTCTGCGAGCGCGCGCTGTCGTTGGTTTACCGAGGGGAGGGCGGCGATGTCGGCCTTGAGCGGGGCGTGCAGATCGGCCTTGTAGATGCCGATGTCGATGTCCTCGGAAAAGCGCCGGATCAGTCCATACGCCTTGCTGAGGCTTGTGCCGCCCTTGAAGTAGAGGCCGATCGGATCATCGCGGCGGCGATTGAACAAGAAGTCGAGCACCCAGCAGACATAGAGGTCCTTCTCGATATTCGCCGCCTGCGTTTTGAGATGCGCCGCAACCGTCTCGAAGAGGGCGCGGCTTTCGTCGACGCTCGAGCGCAGGACTTCAATGAACGTCTTTTGCATGATCGCCCTTTGCGCGCTCTGAGTCCGGCGCGCTTTCGTTTTGATCCTCCGCCAGCCGACGCATGATCGTCTCGATCAGTGGATACATCCAGGCCGGGATCGCGTGAATGTTCTCGCGCAGATCCTCCGCGACCTTGTCGCGGTTCGGATTGCGCGCGAGATGCCGAACAATGCCGTTCACCGCGGCGTCGAGGCTCTCCTTCTCATCCCGAAACCATGCGAGCGCCTGGACGACCCGCATGGCGGGTCGGACGGCCCAGAACGCCGTCTTCGCCGCGACGCGCTTGAAGTCGAGCGTGTAAATGACCGGCCTAGTTGTCTTCGGATCGCCGGCGCTCGCCTCGATCTCGATCGTCCGGGGATAGGTGTCGGCATAAATGGTCGAGCGTGCCGGCACCGCTGTCGTCAGGCCGAGGTCGTTCGCGGCGGTCATGCCGTCGACAAGGACGCGCAGCTTGTCGCGCCGTGCGATCGCATCGATGAAGGAGGCGCGCGGAGGGAACACCATCTCGCCGGTCAGCTTGCTGATGCCGGGCTTGTCGTAGAGACCGCGATGGGGCCGGCGGATGTCGCCCCGCCGAGTCAGCCTCTGCAGCGTCTTCTCGACGGCATTGGGCGTGGCGATGTCGAGGAAATCGGCGCGTGACCAAACCCCTGCCGGAGCCGCTTGGGCGATCCGGCCGTGGATGCGGTCGAGGGTATCGGAGGTCGGGTCGGGCATCGACTTTCCCTAAGACGTCCGAAAAATATATACAAAAATTGGTCAGTGACAAACTTTCGCTCGTTGATGACCAGAGATTATATCCAGATTACGGACAGTAGCGGAGCAAATCCTTGCCGCCTATGGCGCGCCGGCGATGCAATGCGAAACGATGCCCCGGAAGCGCCCTCACAGTTCCATTCGAAGCTGGCTCGGGGTCTCCAGCACCACATCATCGAGGGTCGACAGCGTCACGCCGAGCAAGCGAACGCCTTTGCGGAACGGATAAAGCAGCGTGGCCAAGATTGAAGCCGATGACGGCCATTGGGAAGGCGAGGGCGTGAAGAACGGCCAGAAGTATGAGTTTCACGTCGATCCGCACACCGGCGCCATCACCAAGGACAAACCCGACGATTGACGGCTAAGGAGAGCAACACGGATGACCTTTGAAGAGGCGATAGGCTATGCGCTCACGCCCCCAGGGTACTGAGCGCTCCACCAGCTATCGCCAGCCTTGCGTCAAAGCGAACGGTAACGGCTTCCTGTTCGTGGGGCATGAGCCGCAAGAATCCTTTGCGCTGCACATGGGAATAGCCACCAAGCGGATCGTTCTGGAAGCTCATCCCGAGACGTTCTTCGAGACGCCGCATTATTCAGGCTATCCGATTGTGCTGGTCCGTTGTGATGCACCGGGTGGCGACCCATTCGTGACATGATCCGGCGTGTCGCCGGCTGGGGGCGCGCTAAAGCGCCGCCACGGCCTTGCAAGAGGAGATGATACGCACATCTCCGGAAACCTGTTATGTCGCAGGCCTTAGTCGCGGTAGGTTTCACAGGTTTGAGAATTTTGCAACACTGAGAATATGGTGACAGCCTGTTGAGAAACGCAAGTTTGACATCGGCTGAACGCTGCTCCTCCGAAGCCCTCATACTTCGCTCGCAGTGAAGCCTGACCATCCTCGGTCACAACTTGGCTCGGTGTCGTTCCATTGAGTGGCCGGCCGTATAGTCCGGCTTGAAGTGCCTACAGGTTTGCCGGAGACTCTGTGGACTTCCGCTGCTCGCCGAACTTGTAGTCCCCGGTCCGGTAGCTGCCTGGAACGGTACGGAAGGCCACATTGATCCGGTTGGCGCCGTTGATCGCGACGATGGCGAGGGTGAGGTTGACTAGTTCCTCCTCGCTGAACTCTTCCCGCGCAGCGGCGAAAACCTCGTCGGGAACATTTCCCTCGGTGATGAGGGTGAGCGATTCGGTCCAGGCAAGCGCGGCACGCTCACGCTCGCTGTAGAAGGGAGATTCCCGCCAGGCGCTCAAGAGATAGAGCCGTTGTTCGCTCTCACCCGCAGCGCGCAACTCCTTCGTGTGCATGTCCATGCACCATGCGCAGCCATTGATTTGCGAGGCGCGAAGCTTGACGAATTCGAGAAGCCTATGGTCGAGGCCACATTTGGCGACATAGGTATGCAGGCCAAGCATTGCCTGCATCGCCGCCGGTGCGGCCTTGCGGGGATCCAGTCGTGCTTTCATGACGCTATCCTTTCGGGTGAAACAATTTTTGCGCATCGGGGTGGCGCAGAGGCACAGACAAGCCGTCGAAGCTCCCCGACGCACGAAGCTCCGCCGCGAGTTTTTGCACGGCGGCCATTGCCACCAGGGTCGGCGCCGAGGCTATCGTGATCCGGGCCACGCCGATGCGCTCGAACGCGGCCGCATCGGACATGCCTGCCCTGCCGGTGATGTTGACCGGCGCACCGACCGTTTTGACGAACGCTGCGATTGTTGCCGGATCGCGCAGGCCGAACGGATAGACGCAGTCCGCTCCTGCGGCGATATAGGCCTTGCACCGCTCCGTGGTCATGGCGAAACGGCTGTCATCGTCGCCTTCCTGGAGATGGAAGCAGTCGCATCGCGCATTGATGACGATCGGCACGCCGCTCTTCTCCGCCGCTTCGCGGGCAGCGGCAAGCCGCGCGGTCGCGTCTTCGAAAGCACGGACGGTATCACCGATACTGTCCTCGAGATTGATGCCGACGACTCCCGCCTCTATAATCTCGGCCACATGCTCCCCGACCTCGGCGGGCGTCGCCGCGTATCCAGCCTCGATATCCGCCGTCACCGCTACGCCGGCCGCTCTGACGATACGCCGTGTGGCGGCGACGACTTCCGGCCACGGAGCGATCTCGCCGTCCGGATAGCCGAGCGCCCATGCCACGCCTGCGCTCGTCGTCGCCAACGCATTGAATCCCGCAGCAGCGAAGAGACGTGCGCTCAAACCATCCCATGCGTTCGGCAGCAGGAGAACCGGCAAACCTTTCGCGCACGGCATCACGCTTTGCCGG
>SCRB01000108.1 GCA_004299545.1 Rhizobiaceae bacterium | reverse complement strand
GGCTAGAACCGGGACCCGGAGAAGTTGTAGCTGGCCTTCTGAACAGTCTGTGTGCCCGTCATTTTTGAAAGCAGTTCCGCCGTCTCGACCTGGTTCGGCGCGAACGCGATTCGTACATGGCAGTTGGAAACGATGCTCTCGTTATGGCCGTAGGCATCGACGACCTGGCGAATATCCTGCGTGATCAGATACGCCTTCAATCCATATCCGGCCATGTAGGAGAGCGCGTCGGCGAAGATCTCCATGCGGTTCAACGATGGAAACTCATCAATGAGCACCAGCAGCCGGTGACGATTCCGCTTTTGTTCGGCGCCTTCGAAAACGATCTTCTCGGTTAGCCGGTTGGCCACCATGGTGAACATCAGTCGGATCAGGGGCCGCAACCGGATCTTGTCCGAAGGCGGCACAACCAGATAGAGCGAAATCGGCCGCTCGTAGTTGACGAGGTCCGCAATGGTGAAATCGCTGGCGGAGGTGTTCTTAGCTACCAATGGATCGCTGTACAGAGTGAGCGCCGTTTTCGCGGTGCTGAGAACTCCGCCGAAGTCCCGGTCCTCTTTATCGAGCATCTCCTGCACTTTCTCTTTGACCACTGGATGCGTCGCTGTCTTGTCACCAGTGGGCATTCGCCATCCGTGCGCATAGTCGGGATCGTGTGGGCAATTGAGGAGTTCCTTCAGCGTTTCCCGGAAGTTCGAGCCCGGCTTCGTAAAGACATGGGCTAGATCGGCGAGCGAGGCGACGCGACCTTCAAGCGCCGCTTCGTAGCAAACGTGCAGGATCATTCCGGTAGTGATGGAAGCCGCGGCATCCTGCCAATAGCGCTCCTGTGGGCTGTCCTCGCCGGTCCGGACGATCATGTTGGCGATGTTTTGGGCGTCGCTCACGTCCCGTGGAGTGAAGAGGCGAACTTCAGAGAGAGGATTAAACCGCGAGCTGCTGGACTCCTCAACCGGCGAAAACTTGAAACACAGGTGGCCTTGCTGTGCCCGGAAGCCGGCCGTCTTGGCCCAGTTCTCGCCCTTGATGTCATAGATCACGGCCGATTCTGACCAGGCCAGCAAGGTCGGAATGACCAAGCCAACGCCTTTGCCGGAACGCGTGGGCGCGAACGCGAGAATATGCTCGGGGCCATTGTGCCTCAAGTAGTGAAGGTGCTGACTGCCATCACGGCACCATGCACCGACATATGCGCCTTGCCGGCACGTGGTGAGCCCGGTATCGCGGATATCGTCTTCATTGGCCCACCGCGCGGAGCCGTGCAGGTCCTCGGCATTCTCCATCAACGTGCGGGAGCGGCGATTCGTCATCACGAAGAAGATGGCGATACATCCGAATGAGCCGACCAGGACCATCATTTCGCCGATGAACAAAGGCTTCCGGACACGCTGGTCCTGGGAAGTTGAGTTGTGCCACCCCCAGATCACCCAATCAAAAGGTTGATAGATGGCCCCGGTCTTCGTTCTGAGCATCGGCTTCCCCAGAGCTGGCTGATACTGAAACTGCGCGGCGATGTACTGCGTGGCAACGAAGCTGACCAAAACCAGAAGCAGGAGGCCAAAGACGGTCGCACGCCAGTTGTATCCCCCCAAATACCCCGGCTTTCTTGGGGTCCGGTAAAGTTCGGGTGTTCGGCTCATGAATCTCCTTCTACCTGTTCTGGACGCGAGCATTGGGTGCCAGATCAAAGGCGCAGTCCCCTGCCCTTGCCCCGAAAACAACTGCGCGAGCGATAGTCGCGATCAGCAACAGCGCGCTGATGGCAATCACTTGGCACCACTGACGGCGGCGCCGTGGACACGATTCACGCCGGAATAGGAATGTGAAGACGGCCAACGTGCACACGAGCACCGCTGGTGCTACCAGGTTCATCGCCCGAGTTCCTGGACCTTTGCCCGATCGTGGAAGTCACGAACCACGCCCTTAGCGCTGGAATAGTTGATGACGACGTTCTCGCCGAGACCGGGCTGCCGGTCCAGCAGATCCTTCATGTGGGCTACACCGAGGTTCGCGGACTGGCGTTGTATGAGATGAAGTTCGGTTTCACCGATGATCGGGCCTTGATACGTGCCGCTCTCGGTCAATGCATGAACGGTTCGCGCCGATTCGCCGAGCGCCTTCGTCGTGATCGCCTGGGCCGCGGTGAATGATTTCGGATCGTTCGGCTCCTTCGCGTGGTCGTTCGCGCCGGCGCCGGGGAGTCTATCGGAAGGCAGCATCGTCTCGATCGTCATCCTGCGGTCCGTTCCATCCTGCTTCGCGTGAACGTTGACAGTGCCGCTGCCAGGTTCATACCGGGACGTAAAGTCGCTTGATTCCCGCACCGCCTCCGCTGGAACTGGTTCCTCGGCCAAGTCTTCGCGATCCCGCTCGAGCCGGCTGGTCTCTTCCTCCAACACGGCAGCGCGTGAGCTGCCGGCTGTTGCCGGATCGGCTCCCGGCCCAACCTCCAGCGCTTGATCCGCGATAGACCGATCCCGTTCGAGCGCCAGCAGGAAATCGGTTGCTGCGGAGGCATCGTGAGCGGCCCGGAAGATCTCGTTTTTGTCTTCCTTCAGCGATTTGATCCACGAACCGACATAGGCCGCGTGCTGCTCGGGATCGTGCGGAATCCCGCGCTCGGCTGCCATGGATACGCTGGCGAGTTCGGCGCGCAGCTCCTCCTTGGCGTAGTTCGTGTCGCCGAAACGATAGCTTTCGGTCAGTGTTTGCCGGTTCAGGCGAGATGGATGGCCAGTCCAGTGCGCCAGTTCGTGGAGGGCGGTGCCGTAATAGCCTGCGGCCTCCTTGAAGGCATCTTTCGGGGGTAGATGAATGCTGTCCGATGCGCAGCTGTAAAAAGCTCGGTCCGCCTGGTCGTGGCTGATCCGGGCGCCGGAGTTCTTTAGGATCTCCTCGCCGGCCTGGGCCGCCTCGAATGGCGTGTACTCCTTGGGCTTGTATGTCGGAATGCCGTCGATCTGCTTTGCGTTGAAGACAGTGTAGACGCGATGGATGAGTCGCGAACCCCGGCTCTTTGATTCTCCCGACCGTTCGTCTCCACCCTCGGGCTGCTCCTGGTCGTCCCGTTGCCGCGCGTACGGCTTCACTTCCCAGAACTCAATTTGAGTTCCCTTCTCCCCTTTCCGAACCTGCCAACCCTGATCGGCGGCCTGCTTGTAGGTCATCCACCGGGGATCTTCATAACCTTTTCGTAAGCCGGTCGCCATCAAATGAATGGCGTTACCGCCACGGTAAGTCTTGTCCGTTGTGGGGTTCATCGGCATCCCGACGGAAGCCCGGCCGGGCTCCCATGGTTTTTGCCACGGAGCTACACCGTCTTCGAGCATATTGACGATCCGATCCGTGACCTCCTGGCGGAAGTCCCGCTTTTCTGGCTTCGGTGCCGGAGAATTGGAGGGCTGCGCTGTCGTTGCCACAGCTACACCTCCCCTCCGCGAACTTCGTCGGAGTCGAAGTCCGGATCGGTTTGTTCGTTTTCAAACCCGGAGCCGGCCAGCGGCTCGGCTCCCAGGCCATCGAGCGCGTATTGCGTCTGGGAATCCAATGCGAATGGATTGTGCATCTTGGCTCCTTGGGGGTGTAATGGAGTGAACCCGCCCCTCATATACCAAGGGAATGGGAAAGGGATTTCGGGACGCAAGAGCGCGAAAAAAATCGATGAAGGCCTGGGCGGAGATTCTTGGCGGCATCGGATTGGCAATCGCCGCCGAACCAATTCATGAAGGCGGCCATGCGACCGCAACGCGGATGGTTACCGGCGTTTGGCCCGAGATCGGCTTGTGGGCTGTCCACCCTACATCCGGTTTCTCGACAAAACTCGATGTGTTAATCGTTCTCACCGCCGGGGATATGGCAGTCCTCCTATGGTGGGCGGTGATTTTCGTGCTGGTGTACCATCGCCCTCAATGGAAATGGGCGTTGGTCGGACCGAGCCTGATGACGGCTATCGTCCTGGTCACCTGGTTCGCGTCTGCGGTGCTGATGCCTTTTGGCCGTGCTGGCCTCGGCGCTTCCGACGCGGCGAAATTCCTCGCGATCTCTGGCGCCTCGCCGTGGATGCTGGCAGCGATCATCTGCGGCATTGCTGGGATCACCGCCGCCCTCGTAACGAGGTACTTTCGGTTGCCGGCATCAACGGCCGCGTGACCGGTCACGGTCTCGGTGCCGGTCGTGCCGGCGGGTCAGCTCGGTCTGTTCCTGCTCCTGCTCTAAACGCAAAGCGGTCTCGCGAAGCGCCGCCTGATACCGCCCCAGCCACCCGCCCCAACCATCCTCTGTAGGAATGACGCCTCGTTTGATCAACTTTCGAGCCGTGTCGGTTAAATGCTGCTGATTGCGAAGCACGTTCTCGGAATTGCCCAAATCTTCCGTTTCGAGCGTCGGCGCACCATCCACAAACATCCGGCGTAAACGAACAAACGCGTTGGTTCGCAATCCACCCTGATGCCGTACCTGTTCCATCTCAGGCGTGTAGTGGATGAAGTGCACCTTGGCGTCGGTGCCTTCGAGCATCAGATAGTTGCGGCCGGAGGCCTCGTCCTGACCATGAACGAGAATTCGGCCCTCTACGGCACTGGTTTCACGCCAGTTCAGCACCGTAACCGGCAATCGCTCATCGGACATGAGGACACCATGGGCCGTGAGCGTCTTCTGATGGTCGATCGTTCGCTGCATTGCCCGCAGTACACCTTCAAAGTCGCGCCTGACGCGCCAAGCGTTTGGCTGAATGGATTCGGCGAGCCCCATAGTCTCAAGGAATGCCAAACGTTCTGCGCTGTGCTGTTCATGGGAGCGCTGGGCCTCGCCGAGCCCTCGCCTCGCGGGATTCCTCATCACGATGAACCACCGGGCGTCTTCGTCTGCGGCATCTCGTAGAATCGTTCGGTCGATGGAGGTAAACCGCCTCTGGCTCACTTCGCGGCGTTCCGCCTCGGCGGCATCGAGCATTGTGCGGTGACCGAGCTGCCGCGTGCAACAGTCTTCCGCGATTCCACGGATGCCCTGCTTT
>SCRB01000107.1 GCA_004299545.1 Rhizobiaceae bacterium | reverse complement strand
TCATGAACTCGACGAGCAGGTGCGTCTCGTTTTCGCCTGCGCGGGGCAGGCCAACACCGCGGCCATCGTGAAAGCCACCGGTATACCGGAGCATCGCGTCGTCAAGATCCTGACCGCATGGAAGAAGGCGGAGGCGCGAGCATGACGCGGGCAGAAGCCGATGCCTTGAAATGGCTCTTTGACCATGGCGGCGACGGCGTGTTTGCCGGCCGCGACCACCAGGTGCTTCTCGCGCGCGGCGAAACTGCACCGTTCATGCGTTCGACATGGAACGCGCTGGCGCGCCTGGGTCGCGTCGAATTTTACGGCAAACGCCGTCTCCGCATCCTCCAGCCTGAAAGAACCTGACCATGGCCAAAGACAAGACGGAATCCCATCAGAACGCGCCCGCCAGACAGGTCGGCCGCAACACGGTGTCGGGACGGCAACTGCTCGATTTCATCGAGCGGATCGAGCGCTTGGATGAGCAGAAAAAGCAGCTCGCGGAAGACAGGAAGCTGGTCTTCGCCGAACTGCAGGCTGCCGGTTTCAACGCGCCGACCGTGCGCAACGTGCTCCGACGCCGTTCGGCCAAGCCTGCCGACGTCGAGGAAGCCGAGCAGATGCTCGATATGTATCTCCACGCAATCGGGATGGCGAACGAAGCGCCGCTCTTTCGCGCCGTCGGCATGATGTCGGTCGATCTGTCCGCCCGAGACCAGGTAATCGAAGCGTTCAAACAGCTGGTGCCAACCGAGGGCGAGATCATCGTCAAGATCGGCAAGCAGCCTGTGAGGCTTTACCGCGACGCAAACGGCGACGCGCAGGCGGAAGATGTCGTCGAGCAGCCGAAACCGGCTTCAAAACCGACCAGAAGTTCTTCGGTGCCGGAACGGCCGAAGCGCGACGTTCCCGATGTCGACGCCGCCGGCGCACGCGAGCTCGGCGCTAAAGCCTATCACGAGAACCAACCGATTACGTCGAACCCGTTCCCATGGGACGACAAGCGCCGGGCGGAATTCGACGCTGGCTGGCGCGAGGCTTCCGGCACGGACGGCATGGGGCCCGCCGAATGATGTTTGTCGTTGACGGCGCCAAAGCGAAGCTGACGGACTTCGGGGAAGTCCTGCATCCGGAAGATGCCAGTGAACCGATTCTGGCAAAGCCGGTTCGCACGGCGTTGATGGAATGGCTTACCGAAATATGGGCATCCGAAGACCTGATCGCCGTCAATCTGAAACCGCGGAAGCGCGCGCTTTTCCATGGCGCGCCCGGCACCGGCAAAACCACGCTGGCGCATCATCTCGCGGCCCGGCTCGGGTTGCCCTTGCTAATCGTGCGGCCGGAGCGCATTCAGGCGCAATATATGGGCGCCAGTGCCCAGGCTATCGGCAAGCTCTTCGATGCGATCGCTGCCGAGCCGGACCCTGTCTTTCTCTTCTTCGATGAGTTCGACAGTCTCGCCTCGGCGCGAATCGCGGCGGGAAGCTCCGCCGCGATCGACCATAATCACACGATCAACACGCTGCTCGCGAGTTTCGACCGTTTCGATGGCTTCGTCGTTGCGGCGACCAATGACGGCAAAAAGATCGATCCAGCGATCTGGCGCCGCTTCGAAATCCAGGTGGAACTGGCGCTTCCAGGCGATCACGAGCGCCAACGCATCCTCGAACGTTACTTCGCGCCGTTCGTGTTGCCGGAAACGGCGCTCGCCGCGCTGGCGACGCCGTTTCGACCGCGCGCGACAGCGCGG
>SCRB01001067.1 GCA_004299545.1 Rhizobiaceae bacterium | reverse complement strand
AGCCCCTGTGATAGGGGTGGCCGGCAAGGATCGTCGCAGCCCGGTAAAGCTGCTCCGCCAGCATCACCCGGACCAGCTGGTGCGGCCAGGTCGCCGCGCCGAAGGAAAGCACCAGATCGGCCTTGCCGCGCAATCGGGCGTCATGGCCGTCGGGGCCGCCGATCGAGAACAGCACGGTTTTGATGCCATCGTCGCGGTAACGCCCGATGCGCGCCGCGAAGTCTTCCGAGGAAAGCGACTTCCCTCTCTCGTCGAGAAGGACAAGCATCGTCCCGGCTTCGGCGTGCGCGAGCACTTTTCCGGCCTCTTCGACCTTGCGCGACGCGGCGTCGGAAGCGCGGCCCTCCGGCGTCTCGGTCACGCCTGAAAAGTCCAGTCCGACCGCACCGCCCGCCTTGCCGAAGCGATCGAAATAGCGCCGCGCCAGATCCCTCTCGGGGCCGGCCTTCATCCGGCCCACCGCATGAACCGCAACCCGCATCGCGCACCCGTCAGTTTGCCGACCGGCAAACGGTCAGTGAAGCGTCTCTTCCTCGAGGTCGGGTGCCTGCCACATCTTCTCCAGTCCGTAGAAATCACGGATTTCGGGGCGGAAGACGTGGACGATGACATCGCCGGCGTCGATCAGGACCCAGTCGGCGCCGGGAAGCCCTTCCACGCGCGCACTGGCGCCTTTTTCCTTGAAGACCTTCAGGAGGTTGTCCGCCACGGCCGCGACATGGCGGTGCGAGCGACCGGACGCCACCACCATATAGTCGCCGAGACTGGACTTCTTCCGGATGTCGATGGAAACGATGTCTTCGGCCTTAGAGTCTTCGAGACTCCTCAGAACCGTCTTGAGGGCCACGGACGGGTCGTTGCGGCTCGTCACGGCCGGCGAAGGCGCGAAATCCGCCTTCTTCGAGAGTGCTGTTCTCAGTGTTTTTCCTTTCAGGACAAGAACAAGCCTGGGTCGGGACCCATTGATGCCGATTCACCGGCACCATCACAAAGATAGGCAGAGTCCGTTGACAGTTTCAAGACGGCCTGTCGAATGCCCGGTATCTTTCGCCGCCTTCGGCCTCCCGGATCAGCCTTCGCCTTCGGGGCGGTTCTCGTTCGCCGCCGGCATCGGATCCTCACCGGTGAAGGCCAGTTCGACCGGAAGCGGTGCGTGTGCCGTCATCGGCGAGAAACTCGACGCGCCCACGGGCGGTTTGGTTCGAGCCACGCGCCATGTGACGAAAAGCGAGAAAACCACCGCGATCGCAATCGCCAGATACATGAAGACCGTGGTGCCCCAGGCCGCCGTCATTGCCGTCGCGATCGCTGGCACGACCGCACCGGAGAGCGACCACGCAAACAGCATCGTGCTCGCCAGCGTGACGAGATCGTCCTTTTCGGCACGATCGTTCGCGTGAGCGCTCGACAGGGAATAGATCGATTCCGTCGCGCCGCTCCAGAAGAGGTAGATGACGAGCATGAGAGCAAGCGACCTGCCGTCCGCATGGCTGGCCGCGAAGCCTCCCGCGATGACCAGA
>SCRB01001066.1 GCA_004299545.1 Rhizobiaceae bacterium | reverse complement strand
GCACTCGCGGCGGCTACGGCTCTGGCGATGGGCGTAGGGGCGGGGCCGGCCCATGTGCAGCCGATGAACAGCCAGGGACCCGCCTCCGTCGCGGATCTCGCGCAGCGGCTGATCGGCTCGGTCGTCAATATTTCGACGTCGCAGACCATAACGGGCGACGATAATGGCGGCGAGGACGATCAGGGTGGGCAGGGCGGCGACGATCAGGGCGGCGACGACCGGGGCGGCGTTCCCATGCCGAAGTTGCCTCAAGGGTCGCCTTTCCAGGACTTCTTCAACGACTTCTTCAACCACAAGAACAGCCAGGGTCAGCCTGACACGAGTCGCAAGGTCGAATCGCTCGGCTCCGGATTCGTCGTCGATGCGAAGGAAGGCATCATCGTCACCAACAACCACGTCATAGCGGGCGCCGACGACATCGAGGTGAATTTCCAGGACGGCGTCCGCCTGAAGGCGACATTGCTCGGCAAGGACACGAAGACGGACCTCGCCGTCCTCAAGGTCGATCCGACCAAGCACAAGATGACGGCCGTCAAGTTCGGCGATTCCGACAAGATGCGGATCGGTGACTGGGTCATGGCGATCGGCAATCCGTTCGGCCTTGGCGGCACGGTGACGCTCGGCATCGTTTCCGCCGTCAACCGCGACATCAATTCCGGCCCATATGACGACTACATCCAGACGGATGCCGCCATCAACCGCGGCAATTCCGGCGGCCCGTTGTTCAACATGGCGGGCGAGGTCATCGGCATCAACACCGCGATCATCTCGCCGTCAGGCGGCTCGATCGGCATCGGCTTCTCCATCCCTTCGAAGCTCGCCTCGGAAGTGGTCGAGCAACTGAGCAAATATGGCGAGACGCGGCGGGCCTGGCTCGGCGTGCGCATCCAGCAGGTCACCGACGACATCGCCGACAGCCTCGGCATGGGGCAGGCGCGGGGGGCGCTTGTCGCCGGCATCGTCAAGGGGGGGCCGGTCGATAACGGATCGATTGAACCGGGCGACGTGATCGTGAAGTTCGACGGGCAGGACGTGAAGGAAATGCGCGATCTGCCGCGCATCGTCGCCGAAGACGATGTCGGCAAGACCGTCGATGTGGTGGTCGTCCGCAAGGGCAAGGAACAGACGGTCAAGGTCAAGCTCGGGCGGCTTCAGGACCAGGATGAGCAGGCCGGCAAAACACCGTCGAAATCGCAGCAACATCCGAGCGCGAAACCCTCCGAAGGCCTGGTGCTCGGCATGACGCTCGGCGAACTCAACCAGGAGAACCGCGGCAAGTTCAAGATCGCGCCGGATGTGAAGGGCGTTATCGTCACACAGGTTGTTCCCGATTCTCCCGCGGCGGAAAAAGGCATAGCTGTGGGCGAGGTCATCACGGAGATTTCGCAACAGGCAGTGTCGACGCCAAAGGACGTGCGTGACCGCATCGCCGCGCTCAGGCAGCAGAACCGTAGGGCGGCGCTTCTGATGCTCTCTTCGAAAACGGGCGAACTGCGTTTCGTGACGGTCAGGATCGACGGATAGCGCGACTGTAGCCGAGGCCCTTATGGTTGCAGGCGCCGGAGGTTTCGTTGGCTCGGGCGGTGTGGGTCAGTTTTCGCGCGTCCAGCGTCCGAGCATCTCGGCATCGCTTTCCTTTGCTTCGACCCAGCCGCCATTCGTCCCGTCCGTCAGGTGCTGCTTCTTCCAGAAGGGCGCTTCCGTTTTCAGGAAATCCATCACGAAACTCGCCGCCTCGAACGCCGCGTGGCGATGCCGCGACGCTGCCACGACCAGAACGATGTTCTCGCCGGGCCTGACCATCCCGTGGCGATGGATGATGGTGAGACCGCCCAAGGGCCAGCGCGCCATCGCTTCCGCCGCGATGCGGCTGATCTCCGCTTCCGCCATCCCGGGGTAGTGCTCCAGTTCCAGAGCGGCAAGCGTGCCGTGCTCGTCGCGGCAAAGACCGATAAAGGTCACGACGGCGCCGACGTCCCGCCGGCCACGGGTCAGCCTCTCGGCCTCCCTGGCGGCGTCGAAATCCTCTTTCTGGATCCGGATGGACGGCGGCACGTGCTCGCTCATCTCAGCCGCCCGTCATCGGCGGGAAAAGCGCGACCTCCCGCGCCCCCGCCAGTTTTGCATCGTGGTCCGTGTGCTCTCGATCAAGCGCGACACGAATGACATCCTCATGTGCAAGGGCGAAGGCATATTCCTCGCCACGGCCCTTCAGCCAGCGAAGGAGATCGTGCACGGTCTCGATCTCGGGAGGAAGGGCGACTTCTTCTTCCGGGACCCCGATCCTCTCACGCACCCAGGCGAAATAGACAAGCTTGGTCATGGCCTCATTCGTCGATCACATGTTTCAGCCCGGCGCGGAAATAATCGTAGCCGGTGTAAAGCGTGAGCAGCGCCGCGACCCACAAGAGGACGTTTCCGATCGCGATCGTGTAGGGCAGGATCTTCTCGCCGGCGGGGCCGGCGAGCAGGAAGCCGAGGGCGACCATCTGGACCGTCGTTTTCCACTTGGCGAGCCGCGTCACCGAGACGGAGACTTTCAACCCGGCGAGATATTCCCGCAGGCCCGAAACGAGGATCTCGCGGCACAGGATGATGATTGCAGCCCAAAGCGTCCATCCGGCGATTGTCTTTTCAGTATCAGCCGCGAGAAGCAGGAGGCAGGTCGAAACCAGTAGCTTGTCGGCGATCGGATCGAGCATGCGGCCGATATTGGAGGTCTGTTTCCAGATGCGCGCGAGATAGCCGTCGAGAAAGTCGGTGATGCTGGCCGCCGTGAAAATGCCGAAAGCCGTCCAGCGCGCGGTTTCGCTCGATGCCAATCGCCCCTCGGCGAAGAAACACAGGCCGACGAGGACGACCGCGAGGATGCGGCCGTAGGTCAGCATGTTGGGCAGGTTGAACGCCGGTCTACGCAAGAGGTTGCCGCGGGGTGTTGCCTGAACAGTCAAACCAGATCCTTCTCTACCGGGTCAACATTGTACCGGCATTGTCTCACTTTGTTACCGGCGCCCGCAATCAGCCTTTTTCATGAAAATGGCCGTAAATTTGTCGCGCCACCGACTCCGATATGCCGGACACCGCCGTGAGATCCTCCATCGCCGCGCGGCTGACCGCCTTGGCGGTGCCGAAATGATGGAGGAGAGCGCGCTTGCGGCCGGGGCCGATGCCGGCGATCTCGTCGAGGGGGTTCTTCACCATCTCCTTCTTGCGCCGGGCACGATGCGAACCGATCGCGAAGCGGTGCGCCTCGTCACGCAGGCGCTGGATGAAATAAAGCACCGGGTCGCGCACCGGCAAGGAAAAGCTTTCCCGGCCTTCGATGAAGAAGCGCTCGCGCCCGGCATCGCGGTCCACGCCCTTGGCGATGCCGACCGCAGTGACGAAATTGGTGATGCCGAGATTTTCCAGAATGGTGCGAACCGCCGAGAGCTGGCCCTTGCCGCCGTCGATCAGGATGACGTCCGGCCATGCCGGGAACGTGTCGGCAGGGGCGGGATCGTCGTCGTCTTCCCCTTCCGAAGCCATGCTGGCACCGGGCAATCCCTCTTCCTTGAGGAGACGCGAGAAGCGCCGTTCCATCACCTCGCGCATCATGCCGAAATCGTCGCCCGGCGTGATCGTTTCGGATCGGATGTTGAATTTCCGGTACTGGTTCTTCACGAACCCTTCCGCTCCGGCCACGATCATCGCGCCGACGGCATTGGTGCCCATAATGTGGGAATTGTCATAGACCTCGATGCGCCGCGGCACACGCTCGAGATTGAAGGTTTCGGCGAAGCCCTTGAGCAGGCGCGCCTGCGAAGACGTTTCCGCCAGCCTCCGCCCGAGCGCTTCGCGCGCGTTCTGGAACGCGTGATCCGTCAGGTCCTTCTTCTCGCCGCGCCGAGGCACGGAGACGGAAACTTTCCTGCCGGAGCGGATGGAGAGCGCCTCGGCGAGGAGATCCTGGTCGTCCACCGCGATCGAAAGCAGGATCGATTTCGGCGCCTGCCGGTCGTCGTAGAATTGCGCGACGAAGGCGCCCAGCACCTCGCCCGGTTCGATCGCGGCATCGGCTTTCGGGAAATAGGCCCTGTTTCCCCAGTTCTGGCCGGTGCGGAAGAAGAACACCTCGATGCAGGTTTGGCCGCCTTCCTGGTGAATGGCGAAGACGTCCGCTTCCTCGGTCGATTGCGGATTGATGCCCTGGTGCGATTGCACATGCGACAGCGCCGCCAGCCTGTCGCGGAAAACCGCCGCCCTCTCGAAATCGAGCGAATCGGAGGCTTCCTGCATCGCCCGCGCCATCTCCGCCTTCACCTTCTGGCTGCGCCCCGACAGAAAGTCCTTCGCCTCCTTCACCAGCGCCAGATAGCCGCTTTCGTCGATTTCGCGGGTGCAGGGGGCTGAGCACCGCTTGATCTGGTAGAGCAGGCAGGGACGCGTGCGGGTTTCGAAGACCGAATCGGTGCAACTCCTAAGTAGGAAGGCCTTCTGCAGTGCGTTGATCGTGCGCCCGACGGCGCCGGCGGATGCGAAGGGACCGAAATAGTCGCCTTTTCGCGAATGCGCGCCGCGATGCTTGAAAATTCCGGGAGCGCGGTGGTCCCCGGTGAGCAGGATGTAGGGAAACGACTTGTCGTCCCGCATGAGGACGTTGAATCGCGGCCGCAGCCTCTTGATGAGATTGGCCTCAAGCAGCAGCGCCTCGGTTTCCGTCCGGGTGACGACGAATTCCATGGCGGCCGTCTGCGCCACCATGCGGCCGATGCGGTTCGTATGGTATCTGCCTTGGGCATAGTTGGTGACGCGCTTCTTCAGGTTCCGCGCCTTGCCGACATAGAGCACGTCGCCGCCGGCATTCATCATGCGGTAAACGCCGGGCGCGTTCGGCAACCGCTTGACAAGTGCCTGAATGAGTTCGCTCCCGCGCAGGCGGGCGGCCTGATCCGTGCCGTTGTCCCAGACGATGCCGGTCGTCGCCGGGCCGGATGCCGGCGTGGCTTCGCTTTCAGGCGAAGGAGAAACGGCGGCCGTCCCGCCCTGTTGCTCCCTGTCGGGGCCGCCCTGCTGTTCTTCCACTTCTTCCACGCTGGCGCGCGCCGCACCATTCATTCCCGTATTCCCATGATGTCGGGCGTTTCCCAGGCGAGATGCTGGCCGCCGTCCAGCGCTATCATCTGGCCTGTCACCGACGCGGCGTT
>SCRB01001065.1 GCA_004299545.1 Rhizobiaceae bacterium | reverse complement strand
GCGAATAACATCGTCGTTCCAGCATTCCGCGCCCGAAATCGCTTCACCAAGCGTATGGCCTTCCACCGTCACGGCAGAGAGATCGAGATTTGCGCGGATGCGCGCAAGCAGCGCTTTCAAGCCGCCGGCGAAATAGAAATCCTCCATCAGATGATTGCCCGAGGGAAAAAGATTGACGAGCACGGGAATGCGGGCCGCCGCTTCGGCCATGTCGTCGAGCGTGAGCGTGATGCCGGCACGCCCTGCCATCGCGACCAGGTGAATGGCGGCATTGGTCGAGCCGCCGAGCGCCATATAGGCCGCGACGCCATTCATGAAAGCCGACCGGGTCAGGATATCCGTCGGCTTCAGATCCTCCCAGACCATGTCAACGATGCGTGAGCCTGCAAGCGACACCATCCGCGCATGGCCGGAATCCACGGCGGGTATGGATGAGGCCCCGGTGATCGTCATCCCCATCGCATCCGCGATCGAGGTCATGGTCGAGGCCGTGCCCATGGTGTTGCAGGTGCCGGCAGAGCGCGTCATCCGGCTTTCAAGATCGATCCAGTCGGCTTCGCTGATCCGCCCGAGCCGCAACGCCTCCCAATATTTCTTGGTGTGCGTTCCGGCGCCCGCCTTGATGCCGTGCCATTGGCCGTTCGACATCGGCCCTGCCGGGCAGAAGATCGCCGGAATGCCCATGCTGATCGCTCCCATCAGCAGTCCGGGCGTGGACTTATCGCAGCCGCCAAGCAGCACCGCGCCGTCGATCGGGTGCGAGCGCAGAAGCTCTTCCGTCTCCATGGCAAGGAAATTGCGGTAGAGCATGGTCGACGGCTTCACCATGACCTCGCCTACGGAAAGCGCCGGCAATTCGACCGGATAGCCGCCGGCCTGCCAGACGCCGCGCCTCGCGGCTTCCGCCCGGTCGCGCAGATGCGCATGGCAGGGGCTCATCTCGCTCCAGGTGTTGATGATGCCGATCACAGGCCGGCCCATGAACTCCTCGCGCCGCATCCCCATCTGCTGGGTCCGCTGGCGATGCGAGAAGGCGCGGATGTCGTTGGCGGCGTACCAGCGCTGGCTACGCAATTCCTCGACGCGTTTTCGCGGCTTTTTTGAAGCAGTCATGGCCGTATCACTCTTCCGATCGAAATCATGCAAAAGCCTTGTCAGATCGTCACGCGATAGCGCGCGATCTCTTCCATTGCCGGCAGCACGCCAAGACCCGGGCCGGCCGGCACCGCGATCCGGCCATCTCTCAGCTTTCCGAGTTGCCCGAGGTGGATTTCCCTCAGCGGATTGGGATTGGCGTCGATCTCCAGCGCCCCTTCGCCGCCGACTGCCGCCAGCAAATGAAGCGACGCGACAAGGCCGATGCCGCCGCCCAGCCAGTGCGGGCAATAGACGAGGCCCGAGGCCAGAGCCTTGCGGCAGACGGGAAGGCCGGCGGTAAAGCCGCCCCATTTGCCGATATCCGGCTGCAGATAGCGAAGCCCCATCGAGGTAATCGCCTGATCGAATTCCGCTGCGCCGCGGATATTCTCGCCAGCGGCAAGTGGTATCGGCGACCGTCGTGACAATTCCCCCCATTGCTTGATCGGCACATCCGCGCGCACCGGCTCCTCCAGCCAGGCGGGCGCGAAGGCGGCGCAGGCTTTGGCCATTTCGATCGCAGTCTCCACGTTCCACGCCTGGTTGGCATCGATCATGATCGGCGTTTCCGCGCCGAAGGCCTCCCGCAAGGCGCGCAGATTGCGCACGTCCCTGTCGTGGCCGAAGCCGACTTTGAGCTTGAAGCGGCGGTAGCCTTCCTCATGCTTGCGGAAGGCTAGTTTCTCGGGTTCGTCGGCGTTGATCCCGCTGGCATAGGCTGGGACGGTTTCGGCCTGCGCCCCGCCGAGGTACCGGTAAAGCGGCATGCCGGCACGGCGGGCGAAAAGGTCCCACAGCGCCTGGTCGATGCCGGCGATCGCCTGCGCGACGGGTCCCGGCTCGCCGCTCTGTATGGCGAGCACCTCGGTCCGGGCGGTCAGGTGGCAGTAGACATCCGCCGGCCGGTCCCAGTCCTTGCCGACGACCATGGGGGCAAGCGTCTCGGCGATGAGCCGGGCGCGGTGTTCCGCGCCGACAGAGGGGAAATTGCACCAGACCTCGCCCCAGCCTTCGGCGCAGTCCCCGTCGAGGGCGCGAACGAAGAGTGCCGGCCTGTCGCGCATGACGCCAAAGGACGTGATGACGGAGGTTTCGACCGGAACCCTGTAAACAAACGGCTCGATCTTCGCGAGCAGCGTCATTCAGGAACCTCGCATACCGTGGTCGCCTCTATCATCCACATGAAATGGGCTTGCAGGAAGCCCTGCAATATTGACATCGAGCGCGATCAGGCGGCCCGCCAATGGCTGGCTTTCCGGATCGGTGAGCTGGATCGAGGCCGATGCCACGTAGATTGTCCGGCAATCGGGCCCACCGAAGGCGAGCTTGGTCGGGCGCTCCACCGGGAGGCGCACCACAAGATCGAGTTCGCCGCGCGGTGTATAGCGCAGGAGTTGCCATCCCCAGATTGCGGCGACCCAGTAGCAGCCTTCCACATCGACCGCCGCGCCGTCCGGACGCCCCTGCGTATCACTGAGTTCCGCAAAGACACAGCGCTCTCCGAGTCGGCCCGTTTCCGGATCGTAAGTGGCCTTCCAGACGGTCCGGCACGGTGTATCGGCAAGATAAAGCATCCGGCCGCCCGGGCTGAAGGCGAGGCCGTTCGGGATGGACAGGTCGGTGAGAAGACGCGCCGTCGTCCCTTCGCCGTTGATCCGATAGAGATTGCCGATCGGATCGGGAACCGTGCCCTGCGGAGCCGGGCGCATGGTTCCAACGATCAGGCGCCCCCTCGGATCGCAGACCGCATCATTGGTCCGGGTCGAAGGATCGTCCGGCTCTATCGCCATGAATGTGCGCGCCGTTCCCTTTCGAGGGTCAAAATGCAGGATCGAATCGGCTTGCCCCACAAGCAGCGATCCGTCCTCGCAAGGCTGCACGAAGCCCGCCTGTTGCGGGAAGGAAATGCGGTCCGTCTTTCCGGTCGCCGCATCTGTCGAAAGGAGGGCCATGCCGGGAATATCCACCCAGTAAAGCCGGTCCATGGCGGGATCGTAGAACACGCTTTCGCCGAGGAGTGCTTTTTCCTCGCCGATGGCCTCGACGACCGGCGTCAGGACGCGCGTGGCCATTTCAACCGGCCCGTATCGCTTTCACCTCGCCGCGCGCCGCCCCCATCATGAGGCCGAGATCGGAGCCTGAGGCAACCCAGTTGAAGCCGTAACCGAAATAGTCCGACGCGCGCGCCGCCCCGGAGGCGAGGATGCCGGCCGGCTTGTCGGCGGCTGCGCAGGCCTTGGCGGCGCTCGCCAGCGCCCCCTGCACCGAGGGATGATCGACC
>SCRB01000106.1 GCA_004299545.1 Rhizobiaceae bacterium | reverse complement strand
CTACTTTCCGGTCCGGCCGGCTGGCGGACGCCGTGCCGTTCATGATCCTGACGCGCGTTCCCTGCTTGAGGCTTTTCTGCCCCTCCGTGACCACCTGTTCCCCGCTCTTGAGGCCGCTGCTGATCGCGCTGTTGTCGCCGACCGTCATCGCCACGGTCACCGGTTGTTCCTGGACCGTATTGTCAGGCTTGACCACATAGACGAAGGACCCTTTTTGGCCCGGCTGGACGGCAACCGTGGGAATGGAGGCCATTGCCGGCATCGTTCCGGCTTCCACGACGACATCGACGAACTGGCCCGGCCAGAGCGTCAGATCGTCGTTCGGCATGCTGGCCTTTACCTCGACGGTTCCGGAGGCGGTATCGACGGTGGAATCGACGAAATCCAGATGGCCCGTCGCCAGAAGCCTCTTGCCGTCATCGCGGTAAAGACGCACCTCTGCGGGAGGAGTCGTGGCAAGCGCCTTCTTCAGCAAGGGCAGATCGCTTTCGGGGAGGCTGAAAGTGGCCTCAAGCGGGTTCATCTGGGTTATCGTCACGAGCGGCGAGGAATTTCCGTTGTTGTTGCCGGTGGAGACGACGTTGCCCTTGGTGATCTTGATCACGCCAAGCCGTCCGGTGATCGGCGCCTTTATGGTCGCGTAGCTCAATTGCACCTGATCCGCTTCGATGGCCGCCTTGTCGGCGTCGACGGTTGCGGCCGCGGCCTTCGCCGACGCGACGGCCAGATCATAGGCCTGCTTGGTGCCGGTGCCACGTGCCATCAGATCCTTCGCCCGGCTGAGATCGGCCTGGGCGTTCACCAAAAGGGCCTGGTCCTTGACCAATGTCGCTTGGTCCTTGGCAAGCGCGGCCTTGAGCGCCCGGTCATCGAGGGAGAAGAGCAGTTCGCCGGCATGGACCATCTGTCCATCACGGACATGGACCACCTCGACCTGGCTCGATATGCGGGCGCTCACATCGACGACAGCCGGCGAGGAAACGAAGCCGATGGCATAACGGCGGATCGGAAAATCCGCGGTCTTGGTTATGGCGGTCGTGACGGCCACGCCGCTCGGCGCGCCCTTTTGGGCCGGCTTGCTCTCCGTGGCATCGGCGCTTGCTGCAAGACCGCGGCCCGAACGGATGACGTTTTCCGTCCAATTGCGAGCGCCCGGCGAAAAATACCACGTGGCCGCGGCAGCTAGCGCGATCACCACGACCGACAGAGACACAAAACGGCGCATTGCCACCTCGTCCTGAAAGTGCCGGGGGTTCAACCCATATAAGATGCGGGGCGCCGGGCGGGCCTTTCGGATTGGTCTGCCGCTTCGTGTCGCCCCTGGCATCCGTCCCAACGACCACCGTATAGCGCCGGCTTTTACCGTAAAATACGCCAAATCGTAGGCAAAAAAATGAAGAATACTGACATTACAAAGATTTAATCCAAGGTTCCTCCACCCGCTGCTTGAAAACGATGACCCCTTCCCGGAGATGCGGTTCCCGCAAGATCCACTGATTATGCCGCATCGCGCGCAATCGCATGACGATAAACCGCCGACTCGAAATCGGTGAAATTCCGAAGGGCTGCCTTGTCGGCGAAAGGAAGAATCTGGGACGCCCAGAAACCGCCAATGCCGTTCACGCGGTCGATCCAGTAATAGAGATTCGCCAGTCCCGCCCAACCGAGCGAACCGGCGGGCCGGCCGGTCGGCGCATCCTCGTCATTGACCATGAAGGTGTATGACCAGGATTTTTTCACTCCAGGGAAAAACTCGACGTCGTTCGAAAGCGAAGGAATGACACCCGGCAGCGCCGTCACTTTCTGCCCTCGCTCAAGCCCGCTCCTTACCGCCCATCCAACGGTCTCGGCCTTGAGAACGGACCCGTTCGGACCCGCACCGTCGTTCAGCCACATGCGAATGAATTTCATGTAGTCGCCGATGGACGCGTAAAGACCGTGGCCGCCCATGTCGATCTCGGCGTCCTGCTTGAGTTCGTAATCCCGCAACGGGTTGAGGCTGCCGTCAGGCCGGCGCTTGTGGACGCGGGCAAGGCGACACCGCATCGCGGGCGTGAGCCTGAATGCCGTATCCTCCATGCCGAGGGGCCGGAAGATCCGCTCCTTCATGACCGCGCCAAGGCGTTGGTCTCGAACCCTTTCGACGATGAGGCCGCACCAATCGACGCCGCTGCCATACTCCCATCTCTCGCCGGGATCGAACAGAAGCGGCGTCGTCAGCGCGGCCTGGGTTGCGGTGACGGTGCTCGGCTGTCCTTTTTCCCGTGCCAGGCGGCTGTAGACGGGATTGAAGAAATCATAGCCGAAGCCGGCCGTATGCAGCATCAGCATGCGGGTCGTGATATCGCGTTTCGGCGGCCGCAGCTTCGGATTGCCTTTCTCATCGAAGCCGGTGATGACCTGAAGCCTGCCGAGCGCCGGCTGGTAGGCCTTGGCGGGCAGGTCGAGATCAATCAGCCCCTCTTCCACGCATTGCAATACGGCCGTTCCCGTAATCGCCTTGGTCGCCGAATAGATGGCGAAGACCGTATCCGTCGTCATCGGCTCACCGGCACCAATCACCCTTTCGCCGGCGGCGCCTTCATAGGTGTTGGCCTTCTTCCCTGTGACCATCGCGACGACACCGGGCACCTGCGGGCTGCCCTCGACGACGCCCTGCAACAGCGCATCGGCATCTCGTTTGAAATCGCTCATGCCATTCCTCCCGGTGCTGGGGCGGGCGTTGAAGCCGTCCCTGCCGGGCGCTGCAGGATCCTCCGCTCCTTTCACCGCCCGACCGCGGCGATGCCGCGTCGTCTCGATGCCACCATCATCGGCAGTTCACGGGAGTAAAATAGCTTTTTCGGAGATCGACCGCCAGCACCGCGGAACGGCGGAAAGCGCTGATGGCCTCACATCCCCGCCGGGCCGCGGTTCATTGCCGCCACGCCGGTCCGGCAGACCTCGACCAGGCCTAGCGGCTTCATGATGGCGATGAACTGCTCGATCTTGGAGACCCGGCCGGTGATCTCGAAGATGAAATGCTCCGTATTGGCATCGATCACCTGGGCGCGGAAGGCATTTGCGAGCCGCAGCGCCTCGACGCGGTTATCGCCGATTCCCGCGACCTTCACCATGGCAAGCTCGCGCTCGAGCGGCCTGTCATGCCCGAGCTCACCGGCAACCACCGTCAGGTCAATGACGTGATGCACGGGCACGATGCGCTCGAGCTGGTTCTTGATCTGCTCCAGCACATGCGGCGTGCCGCGCGTCTTGATGGTGATGCGGGAATGATGCTTTTCGTGTTCCGTCTCGGACACGGTGAGGCTGTCGATATTGTAGCCACGGCCTGAAAAGAGCCCGATGACGCGTGCCAGCACGCCCGGCTCGTTGTCCACGAGGACGGACAAGGTGTGGGTTTCCGGCTTGGCCGTCTCGCGGGAGATGAAATAGGCGGAGCCTGTGGCTTGCAGATGGGCGTTCATGGATTTTACCGTCACTTCCTAAAAATCACCGAGGCTGAAAGCCAATCTCACACCAGTTCCCTGCCCTTGGCGTCGATGGCGTTGGCGATCGTCTCGTCCGTCGCCTCGTCGGGCAAAAGCATCTCATTATGCGCCTTGCCCGACGGGATCATCGGGAAGCAGTTGGCGAGCGCAGCCACGCGGCAGTCGAACAGGACAGGCTTCTTCACGGAGATCATCTCCGCGATCGCGTCATCCAGTTCACCCGGCTTGTCACAGCGTATGCCGTGGCCGCCATAGGCTTCCGCGAGCTTGACGAAATCCGGCATCGCCTCGGTATAGGAGTGCGACAGCCGGTTGCCGTGCAGTAATTGCTGCCATTGCCGCACCATGCCCATATACTGGTTGTTGAGGATGAAGATCTTGATCGGCGCCTCGTGCTGGACGGCGCTCGACATCTCCTGCATCGTCATCTGCACCGAGGCGTCGCCGGCGATGTCGATGACCAGCGCGTCCGGATGCGCGACTTGCACGCCGAGCGCCGCCGGCAGGCCGTAGCCCATCGTGCCGAGGCCGCCCGAGGTCATCCAGCGGTTCGGCTGCTCGAAGCCGAAATGCTGCGCGGCCCACATCTGGTGCTGGCCGACTTCGGTGGTGATGTAGACGTCCCTGCCCTTCGTCGCCTCATAGAGCCGCTGGATGGCATATTGCGGCATGATGACGTCCCTGTTCTTCTTGTAGGCGAAGCTGTCGCGCGCGCGCCAGCGCGCGATCTGTTCCCACCACGGATGCAGGCCCTTTTTGTCCGCCTTTGCGGTCGCCCGCCACAGCCGCACCATATCCTCCAGCACATGGCCGACATCGCCGATGATAGGCACGTCCACCGCGACGTTCTTGTTGATCGAGGACGGATCGATGTCGATATGGATCTTGTGGGAATAGGGTGCAAACGCATCGAGCCTGCCGGTGATGCGATCGTCGAATCGGGCGCCGATGCACAGCATCACATCGCAATCGTGCATGGCCATATTGGCTTCGTAGGAGCCGTGCATGCCAAGCATGCCGAGCCAAGCCTTCCCCGACGCCGGATAGGCGCCAAGTCCCATCAGCGTGGACGTGATGGGAAAGCCCGTCAGTTCGACCAGTTCCCGCAGCAGATGGCTCGCCTCCGGTCCCGAATTGACGACGCCGCCGCCTGAATAGATCACAGGCTTCCTGGCGCTGGCCATCAGTTCGACGGCGTGGCGGATAGCGTCGGCATCGCCCTCTATCCTGGGGTGATAGGAAATGCGCGGCGCCGTCTGCGGCGGCGTGTAGAGGCCTTTCGCGAACTGGACGTCCTTCGGAACATCGACCACCACCGGACCCGGCCGGCCCGTGGTGGCGACGATAAAGGCCTCGTGCAGCACGGAAGCAAGCTGGTTGACATCCTTCACGAGCCAGTTGTGCTTGGTGCAGGGCCGCGTGATGCCGACCGTATCGCATTCCTGGAAGGCGTCCGAGCCGATGAGCGTCGTCGGCACCTGTCCGGAAATGCACACAAGCGGGATGGAATCCATCAGCGCGTCCTGCAAGGCCGTCACCGCGTTGGTCGCTCCGGGGCCGGAGGTGACGAGCATGACGCCGCATTTCCCAGTCGAGCGCGCGTAACCTTCGGCAGCATGGCCCGCGCCCTGTTCATGCCGCACGAGGATATGCTTGACCGCGTCCTGCTGGAAGATCTCGTCATAGATCGGAAGAACAGCGCCGCCCGGGTAGCCGAAGACGTGCTTGACGCCATTGTCCTTCAGCGCCTGGACCACCATTTCGGCGCCCGTCATCTCGCGGCGTCCCGTTTCGCTATGCTCTTTGCCCATCGTTCCGGTCCTGTTCGTCTTGGTCTATCGCAGCAGAAAAGTTGAAATCGCGGAAATAAAAAAGGCCCCCGAGGGAGCCTGATCGAAGCGCATGAGTGGCTGACGCCCGGCGGTTACACCGCCTTGCCCACGCGCCTTCCTACGAGAATGAGTGCCGTCGTCATGGCCGGGGACAATAAGAGCGCGCCGGCGGTCCTGTCAACGGCTTTTCACGCGCGAATTCCGAGAGCCGATTTTACTGGTGCCGGCGGAGAGGATCGAACTCCCGACCTTCGGTTTACAAAACCGCTGCACTACCGCTGTGCTACGCCGGCCCATCAGGCGCCGTGATCCGGCGCTTATCCAGATCACGACCTAGCATAATCGCCGTGCCAGTAAAGGGCGAAGATGCGTCAGCTGCGGGCCTTCGTCGCCTTGAAGAAGCAGACATCGATCGAGAAGCTGCCGTCGGCCTCCGTCTCGAAATAGCGGGTGACGCTTTCCGAAACGCTCGCCTGCAACGCCCGGATCGCATCGACGAACGCTTTCGGCGTCTTCATCCGCCCGACCCACGACGCGAAATCGAGGCGGATGCGGAACCAGGTGGCGGAAACCGGCAGGAAACCGGCGCGCGCCAGCGCCGCTTCCCATTCGGCGCGGGAGTAATCCCGCACATGCGAATGGTCGCGCAGCATTTCCAATGTCTGGAAATAGGTGTCGAGCAAAGGAGACGGCGGCGCGACCGTATCGACGAATCCCGCCACGCCGCCGGGCTTCAGGACCCGCGCCGCCTCGCGCAAACCGGCGTCGAAGTCGCGCCAGTGATGGGCGCTGAAGCGGCTCAGCACCATATCGAAGCTTTCCGCTTCGAACGGCACCTTCTCCACCAGACCTTCCCTTGTGGTGACGTTGGAGAGCCCTCTTTCGGCTGCCGTGCGGGCGACGACCTCCAGCATCTCCCTGGAGAGGTCATAGGCGACCACTTCCCTGACATGCGGCGCGACATTGAAGGTGACATGGCCGCCGCCGCAGCCGAGGTCGAGGACGCGCGCATCGGGCCTGCCGATGGCGAGACCGGCGATAGCTTCGAGATCCGCTCCTCGTGCGTGGACCGCACTCGTCAGATACGCCTCGGCGCTCGACCCGAACTGGCCACCCACCAGCGCCTCATGGCTTTTTCCAGCAACCATTTCGTCTTCCCTCGATTTCGGAAATCATTGCAAAGCGGTATAGCAGCCGAAACAAACTGGTTTAAG
>SCRB01001064.1 GCA_004299545.1 Rhizobiaceae bacterium | reverse complement strand
TTCTTCGAGAACATCAGAAGCGCCGCCTTGGTGACGTTGTAGATCGGCTCGTACCAGAGAGGCTGCACGGCACAGATCGAGGCGTTGTGGAGGATGGCGCCGCCGCCGCGCTCGCGCATCATCGGCACAAAAGCGCGCGCCAAGCGGACGGCGGCCATGACGTGCAGGTCCCAATAGGCCTGCCATTTCTCGTCCGGCGCCTGCATGATGGTCTCGTTGGAGCCGGTGCCGGCATTGTTGACAAGAATATCGGCGCCGCCGAAACCGCTTTGCACCGCTTCCGCCAGCCTGCCGGTGCCTTCCACGGTCGAGACGTCGCAGGCGACCGGCAGGGCGCGGACGCCGAACGTCTCACTGATGCGCCGGGATTCGGCCGCGAGCCGCTCCTCCTGCCGCGCCGCCATGACGACGGCGGCACCCTCACGCGCGAAGGCTTCCGCGACGCCGAGCCCGATGCCGACGCTCGCGCCGGTGATGACGGCAATCCTGCCCTTCAGTCCGAGGTCCATGGCCAACCTTCCTGAGCCTTCTCGGGAAGACCGTTCCCGACCACTACGCTCTACAGCTTGTCGGAGAGATAGCGCTTCAGCGTTTCTTCGGTTCCAACCTCCCAAAGGGTCTTCAACGAATGGGCAAAGGCCCTGCGGAAGGTTTCGGAACGCCCGACATCGCCGAAAATATCATCCATAGCAAGGAAGGCCAGCGGATCGTCCTTCGCCTTTCGTGCATGACGCTGCAGGCGATCCCAGTTCGGATCGTTGGGCGCGATCTCCCGGCCGCTGTCCGTGACGCCGTAGCAATAGCGGCACCAGAGCGCCGATTCCAAAGCCAACCCGGTGACGGGCAGGCCCTGCCGCAGCCGGTCTGCCGTCGAAGGCAGGATGAATTTCGGCTGCCGGTTCGAGCCGTCGAGACAGAGACGGCGGACCGTATCCCCGATCTTCGGATTGGCGAAGCGGCGCTTTATCTGAGCGAAATAGACGTAGAGGTCGGTATCGGGCACAGGCGGGACGATCGGGATGATCTCGTCCGTCTCGACTTTTTCGAGGAATTCGACGATCAGCGGCTCCTGCATCGCCTCATGGACGAAATGGATGTCCATCAGCCCCGCGGGATAGGCGATGATGGCATGGCCGCCGTTCAGGATGCGGATCTTCATCCGCTCATAGGGCTCGACATCCTTCGTCATGGTCACGCCCACCGCCTCGAAGGCGGGACGGCCGGCGCTGAAATGATCCTCCAGCACCCATTGCCGAAACTCTTCGCAGAAGACGGGGAAATTGTCGTCGATACCGAACTCCTCCGCCGCGATCTTCAATTCACGCGCCCCGGTTGCGGGCGTGATGCGGTCGACCATGGCATTCGGAAAGGCGACGGAATCGCGAACCCATTTACCAAGGTCGATGTCGGCGAGATCGGCAATGCCGGCCACCGCGTCGCGCGCGACCTCGCCATTACCGGGAATATTGTCACAGGACATGACCGTGAAGGGCACGATCCCGGCCGCCTGGCGCGCCTTCAATGCCGCGACGATCAGGCCGAAGACGGTTCGGGGATCGTCGGGATTCCGGCCGTCATGGATGATCTCCGGATAGGTTGGATCGAAGACGCCTTTCGCCGGATTGACGAAATAACCGCCTTCCGTGATCGTCATGGAGACGATGCGGATCGCGGGATCGGCCATTTGCCTGACGATCGCCGCCTTGTCTGCAGGAGAAAGAAAACCGATCATCGCGCCGGTAACGCGGGCGGCGGAAACGGCATTGTCCTGCTCAACCACGGTCGTCAGCCAGTCCTGCGCCTCCAGTTTTTCCCGCATCGCTTCGTCGGAGGGAAGCACGCCGGCGCCGATCAGGGCCCAGTCATGGTCGCGGCCGGTATTGAAGAGATCATCGAGATAGACGGCCTGATGGGCACGATGGAAATTGCCGACACCGAAATGGACGATGCCGGGGCTCAGGCTGTCGCGCCTGTAAGCCGGGATCGCCGCTTTGCCCGCGATCCTGTCGAGATTGGCAAGCGACAGCCTGATACTCATTTTCCCTGCTCCGTCACTGGATGAGTGCAATCCCTCGTCTGACAGGCCTCAGCGGATCGCCTGCCCGCTCCCGTCGAAGCGATGGATACGCTCGGGGTCAGGCGTCATGAAGACCTTTTCGCCATGCTTCACCTCGACCTCGCCGTTCGTCCTGACGGTGATCGGACCGATCTTGCCGGCATCGACATGAAGAAGCGTGTCGGAGCCGAGATGCTCGGCGACGCCGACGGTGCCCTCCCAGTCGCCCTTCGACCTGGACAACCTGACATGCTCGGGCCGGACGCCGACCGTCGTCGCCTGGCGCTTCGCCGCCTCCTCGCCGGTCAGGAGGTTCATCTGCGGCGAACCGATGAAGCCGGCAACGAAAAGGTTCCGCGGGCTGCGGTAAAGATCGAGCGGCGAGCCGACCTGCTCGATGCGCCCGGCATTGAGGACGACGATCTTGTCTGCCATGGTCATCGCCTCGACCTGATCGTGCGTGACATAGATCATCGTCGTCTTGAGTTGCTGGTGCAGTTCGCTGATCTCGATGCGCATCGTGCCGCGCAGCGCGGCATCCAGATTGGACAGGGGCTCGTCGAAGAGGAACGCGCTCGGCTGGCGCACGATGGCGCGGCCGATGGCGACGCGCTGGCGCTGGCCGCCGGAAAGCTGGCCGGGGCGGCGGTCGAGATAGTTCGAGAGATTCAGGACCCTTGCGGCTTCCTTGACCTTCTTGTCGATCGTTTCCTTGCTCTCGCCGGCCATTTTCAGCGGGAAGCCGATATTGTTGTAGACGGTCATATGCGGATAAAGCGCATAGGACTGGAACACCATCGCCAGCCCGCGTCTCGCCGGCGGAAGTTCGG
>SCRB01000013.1 GCA_004299545.1 Rhizobiaceae bacterium | reverse complement strand
GTCGGCGCCGCTCGATACGCGCGCCAGGCGCAGTTTCGTTTCTGGCATGATGCGTTCCATGAAATAGCGCGCGGTAACCAGCTTGTGCTCATAGAATGCCATATCCTCCCCACCCTGGGGGCCCTTTTCGGCAATGCGGACATGCGCCGCCTTCACCATTCCACCCCACATGTAACCGAGAGCCACCAGCCCGAACAGATCGAGATAGTCCGTCGATGCCGCGCCCGCATTCTCGGGCCTGGTCGTGGCGTTCTGCATCAGCCACATGGTAGCCGTGTAGAGATCGTTCAAGCCCTTCTTCAGCGCCTTCGTGAATGGCGCCATCTTCTCGTCGGAGCGGTTTTCCTCGCAGAAACCGCCGACCTCCTTGAAAAAACTCTCCAGCGCGCGCCCATTGTTCTGCGCCAGCTTGCGGCCGACAAGATCGAGCGCCTGAATGCCGTTCGCGCCTTCATAGATCATGGCGATGCGGGCATCGCGCACGAACTGGCTCATGCCGTGTTCCTCGATATAGCCGTGGCCGCCGAAAACCTGCTGCGCGGCGACGGCATGATCGAACCCCTTGTCGGTCAGCATGGCCTTGATGACGGGCGTCATCAGCCCCAGCCAGTCCTCAGCCGCCTCGCGGTCCTTCCCGTCGCCGGAGCGGTGGGCGATGTCGGCGCGAAGCGCCGTCGACAGCAGAAGCGCCCTCCCCGCTTCCGTATAGGCGCGCATCGTCATCAGCGCGCGACGGATATCGGGGTGGACAATGATCGGGTCGGCCGGCTTATCCAGCGCCTTGGGGCCGGACAGCGCGCGCCCCTGCAAACGTTCTTTCGCATAGGTTGCAGCGGCCTGATACGCGGCCTCGCCGAGCGCCAGCCCCTGCAGGCCGACACCGAGCCGCGCCTCGTTCATCATAGTGAACATGGCTTTCAGGCCACCATCCTCCGGTCCGATCAGGAAGCCGGTCGCCTCGTCGTAGTTCATCACGCATGTGGCGTTGCCATGGATGCCCATCTTCTCCTCGACCGAGCCGCAGGAGACGCCATTGCGCTTACCGGTCCGGCCGTTTTCGCCGGGCAGGAATTTCGGCACGATGAAAAGCGAAATGCCCTTGGTGCCCTCCGGCGCGCCCTCGATGCGGGCAAGGACGAGATGCACGATGTTCTCCGAAAGGTCATGCTCGCCGGCCGAAATGAAGATCTTCTGGCCGGAAACGCGGTAGCTGCCATCGCCCGTCGGCACCGCTTTCGTCCGCAGCAGGCCAAGATCCGTACCGCAATGTGGCTCGGTCAGATTCATGGTGCCCGTCCAGGTCCCCTCGACCAGCTTAGGCAGATAGGTCGTTTTCTGTTCCTCGGACCCATGCGTCAGGATTGCGGCGATGGCGCCCTGCGTCAGCCCCGGATACATCATCAGAGCCATATTGGCGGAAGAGAGATATTCGCCGATGGCGGTATGAACGACATAGGGCAGGCCCTGCCCGCCATATGCGACGGGAGCGGAAAGCCCCATCCAGCCGCCATCGCAATATTGCCGATAGGCGTCCCTGAAACCGGCAGGCGTGGTGACGGAACCGTCGTCGCGACGGATACAGCCTTCCCTGTCGCCGACGCGGTTGAGGGGCTGCATGACGTTCTCGGCGAGCTTCGCGCCCTCCTCCAACACAGCCTCGAGAACGTCGGGAGTTGCGTCCGCGAAGCCTTCGAGGTTGGCGTAACGCTCGTATCCGAGAAGATCCCTGAGGACAAAAAGCGTATCGCGAACGGGAGCCCGGTAGATCGGCATTCATTCCTCCAATGGATCGATAACTAACCTGAACCGGCGATATGGCAAGCTCAAGTCAATTCCCACAGGAAGGCGGCAGATAATTGACGTTTGCGTAAACGTCAAACCATATCGATAATCGGAGCATGGAGGGTAGCCGTCAGCGGCCGATCCGGGAAATAGGGATCATCGGCCCATCGCCTTGCGTGGCAAGTGGATATTCGGATGGCGGCTGCGCAACTGGTCGTCGACCGAACGCGACACGTGGGCCGGGAAATAGCCCGAGAGAATGCGCCGCTTTTCCTCGATCGCCTTTTGCAGCAGGTCCGGCTTGCCCTTCTCCGCCCATTCCTTCGGGCTATAGCGATCGGCGACGGCAGGATAGAAATATTCGGTCTGCATCAGTTCCAGCGTCTGTCCATGGCCGAGATAATGGCCCGGACCATTGAGGCAGACGTCGGTGATGGTCTCGATGGAAAGCGCTTTGTCGGACACCTCTATGCCGCGTACGCAGCGCAGGCACTGGCCGAGCATGTCATTGTCGATGATGAGGCTTTCGAGGCTGAAGCCAAGAAGCGAGGCGTGCATACCCGCCGCCTCGTAGACCAGATTGAGACCGGAGAGACCCGCCATCACGTCGGTGATCCCCTTTTCATAACCGGACTGGATATCGGGCAACTTTGAATCCGCCATGCCGGCCGCCGATCCTCCGGGCAGATCGTAGAACTGCGCCATCTGCGCGCAGGCCGCCGTCAGGAGCGCCTGTTCGCCCGACCCGCCGGACATGGCGCCGGTCCTCAGATCCGAAACGAAGGGCCAGGTGCCGAAAATCGCCGGATGGCCAGGTTTCAGCGCGTTGACATAGACGAGGCCGACCAAAACCTCCGCCACCGCCTGCACCACGGCACCGGCGATCGCAGCGGGCGCGGTCGCGCCGGCCTGTCCGGCGGAAAGAAGCAGGATCGGGATGCCGCCGGCAACGCATGCTTCGAGGACGCCGCAGGCATCCTCGGCGAATTTCATCGGCGGCACGACAAAACAATTCGAGTTCGAAACGAACGGCCGCGCGCGGAATTTTTCTTCGCCTCCGGCGATGGCGTAAAGCATATCGAGCGCCGGTGCGACATTCTCCCGCACAGTGAAGCTCGTGCCGACATGCTTCGACGTGCCCATGACGCAGGCATAGAGCGTGTTGAGATCGAGGTCGGCCGGATCGATCATGTCGCGCGCCACCATGGAGCGCTGGAAGAAGTGGATGTTGTCCATGCAATCGACGATACGGGCCGCATCGTAGATGTCCTGCAGGAACGATTCCCTGTATTCGCGCTTTTCGACATCGACGACATGAACGGCAGCGCCGGCCGTGCCGTAATGAACGCGCTTTCCCTGCACGAGCATGTCGTGCTTCGGGTCCTGGCCGTGCAGCGTGAAATGGCGTGCGGCGTTCTTCACCGTTGAAAGGATCAGATTGCGCGGGAAACGCAACCGGCCGTCCGCGCCCAACTCGGCCCCGACGCGTATGCACGCCTCGACGCAGGAGGGAATGGCGTTGGCGAAGCCGACCGTTTCCAGCACCGTCATCACGGCTTCGTGAATCCGTTCTATATCGTTTTCGGCAAGGGGGCGATAGCGGCCGCCCTCAAGGCCGGGCCGTACCGGGCGGATGTCATCCGCAAGAGGCGCGGCTCTCAATGCCCGCCTCGCTTCACGCCCGCCTGAACGCCGTGCCCGGTTATCGGACTGTACGGCGTCCTCTTCCAGCACAACTGACATGGCCTGCTCCCTTGTTACAGCAGGCCGGCGGCTCTGTGGCCGCCATGATCCTGCTTTGCTCCCACCCCGGTAGAAACTATGCAGCGCCGATCTGTGGTCGGTTTGAGCCAGTCATTTTGGGCCCATATGCCAGACGGGCCACGGGCATCCGCCGATGGCCAGGCTCTCACGCGGCGGCAGGCCGGCGCCTGGCCGCGGTCGCCAGTTCGCGGATGCCCGGCTCGATATGCTGGAGCGCAATGGACGATATGCCAAGCCGCATGAAGCGGACATGGTTTTCGCGTTCGGCGAAAAAGCGCTCGCCCGGTTCGATGATGACACTGCGCGCCAGCGCCGCGTCGGCAAGCGCCTTCGTATCCATTCCCGGAGGGCCTTTCAGCCAGACCGACGAACCGCCGGCCGAATCGGTGGATTGCCATTCAGGCAGGAACGCAGATACCGCATGAACCAGCCGGCGTCGTCTTTCGGCGAAAGCGGCGGACAGCTTGCGCACCAGCGCCTCGTGGTGGCCAAGCGACAGGAACAGCGCCACCGCACGCTGGTTGTTGGCAGGCGGATGGCGAAGCATGAAGCGCCGCAACGCCCTGAGTTCCGCGACAAGATCCGCCGATGCGACGATATAGCCGAGCCTCAAGCCCGGGGCCAACGTCTTCGACAGAGAGCCGACATAAATGACGCGTCCCGACCGGTCGATGCTTTTCAACGCCTGCTGGGGGGCATCATCGAGAAGCTGGCTGTCATAACCATCCTCGAGGATGATCTGGTCGTTCTCCACCGCACCCGCCAGCAGGTCGCGCCGCCGCCTGTCGCTCAACGGTACCATCGTGGGGCAGTGGTGGCTCGGCGTAACGAAGACGAAGTCGCAATCGGCGGGGATTTCCTGGGTTACGACGCCTTCCGCATCGATGCGAACGGGAACCGTTTCCGCTCCGGCAAGCTGGAAAATCGAGCGCGCATCGGGATAGCCCGGATCCTCCATCGCCACGCGCGAACCGCGGCCCATCAGCAAGGTCGAGAGCATATAGAGCGCATTCTGTGCCCCAAGCGTGACGATGATCTCGTCGGGATTGGCGAAAATGCCGCGCCTCGGCAGCAACCGTGCCTGTATCTGCTCGATCAGGAGCGGATCGTCGCGGTCGACCATGTCGGCCGCCCAGTTGCGAATCTCAAGGACGGCGAGCGCCATGCGGTTGCATTCGCG
>SCRB01001063.1 GCA_004299545.1 Rhizobiaceae bacterium | reverse complement strand
GCCGCCACCCGTCGACCTTGCTCTTCCTTTGCAGCCCCGCCGCCAATACCCGAATCACCCGATTTCGTTGCCCGGCCAAAGGTCACATTGGCCATGTTTTTTTCAATCGATTTTTACCATATGTCCGTTAAGGAGGTATTGCATTGCCTCCAAAGTGAGGCGTGACGGCAACAGAGCGGCAGAGGCTTTCCCGTCATAATGGCGGTATTGCCATGGCTGCCAGCGGTACGGGAGCAAAGACCGCGGCGCGGTCAGGCTGTCCGTTTGCCTCCGAGGAAGGTCCGCAGAAAAGCCTGCTCCTCGCGGATTTCATCGAACAGGAATGTTCGGAACGCCTTGATCTTGGCTTCTTCAAGGCGAGACGGAAGACAACAGAAGAAGAAAGCAGCCTGTGGGCGCAGCATCAGGTCGAACGGCGCCACGAGCCTGCCGAGCGCAATGTCCCTCACCGAAAGCATCAGCCGTCCGAGAACGATGCCGGCGCCGTCAAGCGCCGCTTCGAGCGCATGGTCGGCGTGGGAGAAATGCCGGCCTCGGGAAGCGTCGATATCGTCCATATGGGCAAGACGCAGCCAATCCGCCCAGCTAGAAGCGTTTGGAAGGAAATTGGCCGAATCGTCGTGAAGAAGCGTCAGCCGCGCAAGGTCCACCGGCTCCAGCCTGCCGCCAAATTCTTCAAGCACCTTCGGGCTGACGAGGGGGAGTACATGCTCGTCCGCCAGCGCTTCGACATGGAGGCCCCTGTATTTTCCCGCGCCAAAACGGATCGCTACATCGACCGCGTCATTGTCGAAATCCGCCAGCCTCATATTGGCGGAGATACGGATGTCGATGTCCGGATGCTGTTCCAGGAATTTGTGAAGACGGGGCGAAAGCCATTTGGCGGCAAAGGAGGGACCCGTCGAGACGGTCAGGACGTTCGGTGGCGAGGCGCTCTTCAGCCGCTCCATCGCACCGGCGAGACGCTCGAACGCATCGCGTACGCCGGGCACGATGCGTTCGCCCGCTTCCGTCAGCCGCACCGCCCGGTTGAGCCTTTCGAACAGCCTGACGTCGAGAAACCCCTCCAGTTGGCGAATCTGGTAGGAAAGCGCCGAGGGTGTGACGTTCAATTCTTCCGCTGCCTTCTGGAAACTCATATGACGAGCCGCGACATCAAAGGCCCTGAGCGCGTTCAAGGGAGGAAGGCGGTGCATCTCGGTTCGATTTTCCTTTATCGAAACCGAGGATAAGACGCAGCATCCGGAAGGAGCAAGATGACACGCTTCAAGGAAAAGCCGGCCGATTGGACCAATTCCCCTGAACCAGGAGTCGCATAAGAGGCTTTTGTCGGCGCCAGACGCCAGGGTAACGAGCGAGCGATCAGGACGATGAAGGACATAGCGGGCGTTATCCTCGCGGGCGGGCTTTCCCGCCGCATGGGCGGCGGCGACAAGACGCTTCTTGCGCTCGCCGGCCGGCCGCTCGTCTCCCACATCTTCGGCAGGCTCCAGCATCAGGCCGCGCCAATCGCGCTCAATGCCAACGGCGATCCGGCGCGCTTCCGGGCCTTCGGACTTCCCGTCATCCCCGATACGATCGCTGGCTTTGCGGGTCCCCTCGCCGGCATCCTCGCAGGCATGGAATGGGCACAGAAAGAGGATGGCGTGGACGCACTGGTCTCGGTCGCGGGGGATACGCCTTTTTTCCCCGAAAACCTCGTCGCCGGACTGGCGGACGCCGCGGGAGAAAGGCGGGACAAAATCGTCGTCGCGCGCTCCGGCGGCCGACGCCATCCGGTCTTCGCCCTTTG
>SCRB01001062.1 GCA_004299545.1 Rhizobiaceae bacterium | reverse complement strand
GGCGAGGATCACCGAGCCGACCGCTCCCCCGCCCTGGATGGCCCGGCCGATGATAATGCCGTCGAGATTTGAGGAGAGCGCGGCGACAGCGCTGCCGATGCCGAAGAGCACGAGCCCCAGTACGATCATCACCTTGCGGCCGATCCTATCGGACAACAACCCGAACGGGATTTGCAGGAGCCCTTGTGTCAGCCCGTAAATCCCGAGCGCAAGCCCGATCTTGTACGGCGTGGCGTCATCGAGGCCTTTGGCGTAAGTGGCAAAGACCGGATAGATCATGAACAGTCCGAGAAGCCGGACTGAAAAGACGGCGGCGAGCGAGCTTGCCGCCCGCGCTTCGTGTTTTTCCATATTGCTTTCTAACGTTGCCCGAATGGCGTGATTGTGCACACACTAGGGCTGACCATACCGCCGGGAAAGGAGGGCGGGCAATAAGTCGCGTCCGGGGCTGCTCCATGAGTGGCGGTGTGCGCGCCATTTTGTGTTCGTGATTCTTCGCGAACCGGTGCCTTTGACTATCCGAAGATGGGAGGCGGATGGGAATGACTCGGGATTGAGCGACGATCCTTGGACGGCATGCCGAAGGAGTGCTACCGACTCTACCATCCCGCCGAACCAAGGGCAGCAGCGCGCTCACGTTGGCTGCCGGTTCTTGGGCCGTCGTCAACAGAAACTGCCCCGCCGCCTTCGGCAATCTGCATGCCCATGACGACAACATCATCCCGTTGCTGCCGGAACTAGCCGACGAATACACTGGATACGGCGGCGGTGATGATCCAGATCACCCATCTCGGCCGCCGTACCATTGCAGCCTCTCACGAAATGCGAGTGGCCGCCAGTACGATAGCTCCGACAATGCCAGAGGAGACGGACCCCGCCAACACCCCGATCTTGACCTGATCGAGGAGGTCGGGCGACATCGGGAATGCCAGCAGCCCGATGAAAAGGCTCATCGTGAAGCCGATGCCGCACAGCAGCGATACGCCATAGACCTGCCGCCAGGTGGCCCGTTCCGGCAAGACCGCCAGCTTGGTCTTGATTGCCAGAATCGCCATACCGAACACGCCGACCTGTTTCCCGACGAACAGTCCAGCGGCGATGCCTAGAGGAACTGGACTGAGCAAGGCGGAGGACGAAAAACCCGCAAACGATACGCCGGCATTGGCAAAGCCGAAGATAGGCACGATGGCGAACGCCACCCAAGGCTGTATCGCGTGTTCAAGCCTCAGGAGCGGCGGTTCAGTTGGTTGCGTGTCGGGGGTTTCGATCACGAGCGGGATTGTAAGGGCGAGCGCTATACCCGCAAGCGTCGCGTGAATGCCGGATAGATATACGAGATACCAAAGGCCGACACCGAGAATGAGATAGGGGGTCAGGGCGGTCACCTTCGCGCGGTTCAGGCCGACGAGCATCGCAATGACGGCGGCGGCTCCGGCGAGCGCGTACAGATTGAGATCGGCCGTATAGAACAGAGCAATGAGGATGACCGCGCCCAAATCATCAATGATCGCCAGCGCGGTCAGGAACACCTTGAGAGAAAGCGGGACGCGCGGCCCGAGGAGCGCCAGGACGCCGAGCGCAAAGGCTATATCGGTCGCGGCAGGGATTGCCCAGCCCCGGATCGTTTCAGGCGAGTCTATGTTGATCGCGGCATAGATCAGCGCTGGAACAACCATGCCGCCTAGGGCGGCGAGGCCGGGAAGCATCCGGCTAGACCATGTCGCCAGTTGTCCGCCGATCACTTCGCGCTTGATTTCGAGGCCGACCAGCAGGAAGAAGACGGCCATCAGAGCGTCGTTGATCCAGTGCTGGATGCTCAGGCCGACGACATAGGAGTGAACCACCGCTGAATAGGTCGTGCCCAGCGGCGAGTTGGCGACAATCAAGGCAAGGGTGGCGGCCGCCATCAGGACGATGCCGCCCGATGCCTCGCTGTCGATAAAGCTGCGCAAGAAGCTCGACGGCCGCATGGTCTTTGGCGTGGACATGGCTTCGTCTTCCTTGAGCAGGTTGCGCCTGTTCTCCGTCGATTTAGGGAAGCCCCGGGCGCACGCAGCACACGCCGTTGGACGGTATATAGCGTTTGACTTGAGATATGGCCACCGTGCCAAGCCTTTAGGCGACGGCATCGCGCGCCGGTCTAAAGCTGAAAAAATGCGTCGCATATTTCCACGAAACCCAATGCTTCGCCGCGCGCGTGCCGTG
>SCRB01001061.1 GCA_004299545.1 Rhizobiaceae bacterium | reverse complement strand
AAGACCGCACCATGGCCGCGCCGAGGAGCATTTCCTGCCCTCCGGCCCCTTCGCCATCCTGCCGTTGAAAACCGATGAAAAAGGCAACAACCGCTCCTCTATCGTCTGGACGGAACGGCGCGAGAACGCCGAACGGCTGGTCGAGGACGACATCTTCATCTTCGAGAGCGAACTGGAGCAACGCTTCGGGTTGAAGCTCGGCGAAATCCATGTCGAGGGGGACCGCCGCGCCTGGCCGCTCGGCCTCACGCTTGCGCGCGCCTTCGTGGCGCCGCGCCTTGCGCTTGCCGGCGATGCGGCCCATGGCATCCACCCCATCGCCGGACAAGGTCTCAATCTCGGCTTCAAGGATGTCGCCGCGCTGGCCGAAACGATCGTCGAGGCGGACAGGCTGGGCCAGGACATCGGCGGCATGGCGGTGCTTGACCGCTACCAGCTCTGGCGCCGTTTCGACACGGTGCAGATGGGTGTCACCACCGATGTGCTGAACCGTATGTTCTCCAACGACATCACGCCGTTGCGCACCGTTCGCGATATCGGCCTCGGCCTTGTCGACCGGGTGCCGCGGCTGAAGGAATTCTTCATCCGGCAGGCGTCCGGCCTGAGCGGCGCGACGCCAAGGCTGCTGCGCGGCGAGCCGATCTGAAATAACGTCGCATGGGGCCGAAACGGGCCCCTTTGCCATGGCTAATCACCCCCGCCGCGCTATATTCGCCAACGAACGAAGGGAATGCTCACAGAAAGGAACCACCATGCACCGCCAAGCCACTGCCATCTGGAAAGGGACGCTCACCGAGGGCTCCGGCTCGCTCGAAACCCAAAGCGGTGCGCTGGCCGGCATCCCCTATTCCTTCAAGGGCCGTTTCCAGGACGAAAGCGGCAAGTCGGGCACCAATCCCGAGGAACTGATCGCGGCGGCCCATGCCGGCTGTTTCGCCATGCAGCTTTCGCATTTCCTGGCGGAGAACGGCACGCCGGCGAACAAGCTCGATGCAAAAGCTGTCGTCACCTACGGCCCGGCGGCAGGCGGCGGCTTCGAGATCACGGAAAGTGCCATTACGCTGATCGGAACGGTTCCAGGCATCAATGCCGCCAAGTTCAAGGAGCTGGCCGACAAGGCCAAGGCAGGCTGCCCCGTCTCCAAGGCGCTCGGCGCCATCAAGGTGACGCTCGACGCGAAGCTGGGATAGAGGCACGAAGTCTCCCCGAAGGCATGTCGCCCGAAAGTGCGCAAGGGTCTTCGGATAAATCCGATGCTGAGACAATGGGATAGAGCGGCGAAGGCGACACGAATCGAGCCATCGCCGCTCTATCGGCTTTCCAATGCGGCCAGCCGCGCTTTCAGGGCTGAAACTTCCTCCTCCAGTGCTTTCACACGAGCCTCGAGTTCCGAGGCCGGCGAAGCAGCATGGACGGTTGCGGCCGGGCTTGCGGCAAGCACCGGCCCGGCGAGAAGCTGGGCATAGCGCTCCTCGCGCTGCCCCGGCCCGCGCTCCAGCAGTTGCACGAGCGGCGGGCGGCGGCCGATCAGGAGATCGAGATTGTCGCGCAGGTCGTCGATCGACGAAAAGCGTGCCATGCGCTCCGTTCGCGCCATAAGCTCGTGCGCCGTCTGAGGCCCGCGCAACAGGAGCAGGCCGACAATGGCGATCTGCTGCGAGGTCAGCGCGAAGCACTGGGCGACAAGATGCTCGTAGCGCTCGACGCGCGAGGCGAATTGTTGCCTGACCAGCCCCTTCTGCTCGAGAAGCGAAAGCGCCCGGCGTATGTCCGGGATCTCGACCGCCATTACAGGCTCGCGCGCCGTTTTCTGGTTGGCGGCGGTCAACGCTCCATTGAGCGACAGAGGATAGATGTCGGGCGTCAGCTCCTTCTTTTCGATCAGGCAGCCGAGGACGCGCGCTTCTATCGGGTTGAGGACGGGAAGGTCGTCCTTATCTTCTGCCATGCCTCTCCGGCCCTGCCTTGCTACACCCGCCGCTCGACCATCATCTTCTTGATTTCGGCGATCGCCTTGGCGGGATTGAGGCCCTTCGGGCAAGTTTGCGCGCAATTCATGATCGTGTGGCAACGATAGAGCCGGAAAGGGTCTTCCAGATTGTCGAGCCGTTCGCCCGTAGCCTCGTCTCTGGAGTCGATCAGCCAGCGATAGGCCTGGAGCAGCGTGGCCGGGCCAAGATAGCGGTCGCCGTTCCACCAGTAGGACGGGCAGGAGGTCGAGCAGCAGGCGCAAAGGATACACTCGTAAAGCCCGTCGAGCTTCGCACGGTCCTCATGGCTCTGGCGCCATTCCTTTTCGGGCGGTGGCGAAACGGTGATCAGCCATGGCTCGATCGAGGCATGCTGCGCATAGAAATTGGTGAGATCGGGCACGAGGTCCTTCACCACCGGCATATGTGGCAGCGGATAGATCTTCACCGCGCCGCCGATCTCGTCCATGCCCTTGGTGCAGGCGAGCGTATTCGTGCCGTCGATGTTCATGGCGCAGGAACCGCAAATGCCTTCGCGGCAGGAACGCCGCAAGGTCAGCGTCGGATCGACCTTGTTCTTGATCCACAAAAGCGCATCGAGCACCATCGGGCCGCAATCGTCCAGATCGACATAATAGGTGTCGAGGCGCGGGTTCTCCCCATCGTCGGGCGACCATCGATAGATGCGGTATTCGCGCAGATTAGTCGCGCCTTCCGGCTTCGGCCAGACCTTGCCTTCCCTGATCTTCGAGTTCCTGGGGAGCGTGAGTTGGACCATCTCTTTGTCCCTCGATCAGTACACGCGCTTCTTCGGCGCGAGTTTCTTCGGGTCGATGCCGCCTTCGGAATAAGGCAGCACCGTTTCCGCATGGACCGGACGGTAGGAAAGGGTCACATGGCCCTTCTCGTCCACCTTTGCGAGCGTGTGCCGGCGCCAATCCTTGTCGTCGCGGTCGGGAAAGTCCTCGCGCGCATGCGCGCCACGGCTTTCGGTGCGCGCCTCCGCGCCGTAGACGGTGGCGATGGCGTTTGTCATCAGGTTTTCGAGTTCCAGCGTCTCGACAAGATCGGAATTCCAGATCATCGAACGATCCGTGACCTTGATGTCGGAAAGCTCGTTCCAGATCGCGGAGATGCGCTTGCAGCCCTGCGCCAGCGTCTCGCCGGTACGGAAGACGGCGGCGTCTTCCTGCATGGCGCGCTGCATCTTCTCGCGCAAAACCGCCGTCGGTTCGGAACCATTGGCATGGCGGAGACGATCGAAACGCTCCATGATCTTTTCAACCGACGCCTCGTCCGGCTTCGGAATGGACGCGTTGCGGTCGATCACCTCGCCGGCACGGATCGCCGCCGCACGCCCGAAAACAACGAGGTCGATCAGCGAGTTCGAGCCGAGGCGGTTGGCGCCGTGGACGGAGGCGCATCCCGCCTCGCCGACCGCCATCAGGCCGGGCTGCACGCGGTTGGGATCATCCTTCGTCGGGTTGAGCACCTCGCCCCAGTGATTGGTCGGGATGCCGCCCATATTGTAGTGCACGGTCGGCAGGACGGGGATCGGCTCCTTGGTCAGGTCGACGCCGGCGAAGATGCGCGCCGATTCGGAAATGCCGGGCAACCTTTCATGCAGAACCGCCGGGTCGAGATGATCGAGATGCAGGAAGATATGGTCCTTCTTCTTGCCGACGCCGCGTCCCTCGCGGATTTCGAGCGTCATGCAGCGCGAAACGACGTCTCGGCTGGCGAGGTCTTTCGCCGAAGGCGCATAGCGCTCCATGAAGCGCTCGCCCTCGGAATTGACAAGATAACCGCCCTCGCCGCGCGCGCCCTCGGTGATGAGGCAGCCGGCGCCGTAGATGCCGGTCGGATGAAACTGGACGAACTCCATGTCCTGTAGCGGCAGTCCGGCCCGCGCGGCCATGCCGCCGCCGTCGCCGGTGCAGGTATGCGCCGAGGTCGCCGAGAAATAGGCTCGGCCATAACCGCCGGTCGCCAGCACTACCATCTTGGCGGCGAAGCGATGGATCGTGCCGTCATCGAGGTTCCAGGCGACGACGCCGGTACAGACCCCGCCCGACATGATCAGGTCGATCGCGACATATTCGACAAAGAATTGGGCATGGTGCTTGAGCGACTGGCCATAGAGCGTGTGCAGGATGGCATGGCCCGTCCGGTCGGCGGCGGCGCAGGTGCGCTGCACCGGTGGTCCTTCGCCGAACTCGGTCATATGACCGCCGAAGGGCCGCTGGTAGATCTTGCCTTCCTCCGTGCGGCTGAAGGGCACGCCGTAATGCTCGAGTTCATAGACGGCCTTCGGCGCCTCGCGCACCATATATTCCTGCGCGTCGATGTCGCCCAGCCAATCCGACCCCTTGACGGTGTCGTAGAGATGCCACTGCCAGTTGTCAGGCCCCATATTGGCGAGCGAGGCGGCGATGCCGCCCTGCGCCGCGACAGTATGCGAGCGCGTCGGGAAGACCTTGGTGATGCAGGCCGTTCGCAACCCCTGCTCGGCCATGCCGAGCGTGGCGCGCAAGCCGGCGCCGCCGGCGCCGACGACCACGACATCGAAGGCATGGTCGACGGAAGTATAGGCGGAGCCGGTTGTCGAAGGCTTCGCCGGCGCGGATGTTCCAGCCATCGTCAACCTCCGAAGGCAAGCTTGAGGAGCGCGAAGAGGGAGGCCACGCCCACGATCACGCAAAAGAAGGTGCTGAGCATCAGAAGCGAGACTTTGAGGCCCTCGCCTTGAATATAGTCCTGGATGATCTCCTGCATGCCGAGCCGCATATGAACGAGGCTGATCAGGATGAAGAGCGCCAGAACCAACGCGTTGACGGGATGCGAGAGCGACGCGTGCACTTCCTGATAGTTCGCACCGTTCAGCGATATGACGAGGATGATGAAATAGATCGCGAGCGGGATCAGGGCGACCGAGGTGATGCGGGTGCGCCAGAAATCACCCGTTCCCTCCTTTGCCGATCCAAATCCGCGAACCTTGCCGAGAGGCGTGCGCATATCGGTCATTTCAGAACGCTCCCCGCGCGGCATAGCCGACGATCCAGATGAGAATTGTGAGGATGACGGAGCCGATGATCGTCGCCCAGGCGAGCCTGGTAGCCGTGTGCTTCTCCATCCAGCTTCCGGTGTCCCAGACGAGATGGCGAAGGCCGCCGAGAAGATGATGCACCAGCGCCCATGTGTAGCCGAAAAGAACGAGACGTCCGATCCACGAGCCGAAGACCGCGTTGGCGATGTCGAAAGCGTTTTGCGAGGTCGCTGTGGCGATCACCCACCAGGCGAAGAGAAGGGTGCCGAAATAGAGCGCGCCGCCGGTGATGCGGTGCACGATCGACATCAGCATTGTCGGGATCAGCCGATAGATTTGCAGATGCGGCGACAGGGGTCGCGCATGCATCGTCGTTTCCTTGCTCATTTCAGCCCCCGTCTTGGGTCTGGCCCGGCTTCGGAAGACATCTGGGGCGATGCCTCGAGAAAAATCGATGCCGGCTCATGCCTGGATGACGCCTTTTAGAACTCTTTTTGCATCGCGTCAAAGTCGAAAAAAGCGTGGCTGCACCATGGCTTATGCCATAGGCCGGCAGAATGCGCGCCAACGCTCCATTCAAACCGATTTGATTGACGATCCTGGGGAATCGGCCGCCGTTTTACCCGCGCGGCTTCGCTGCCGCTCGCCAATAGCGCGCGATATCGCCTTGCCTTCGCCAAAGCCGGCCTTCACAGGCGCCCGGCTTCGATGATCCGCTGAAGGAAGGCACGCGTACGTTCTTCGGCGGGATTGCTGAAGATTTGCGCCGGCGGTCCTTCCTCATGCACCTTGCCGCCATAGAGGAAGCAGATCTTGCTGGCGACTTCGCGCGCGAATCCCATCTCGTGCGTGGCGAGAAGCATGGTCATGCCTTCGGCGGCAAGGTCGCGCACGATATTGAGCACTTCGGAAACCAGTTCTGGATCGAGCGCCGAGGTGATCTCGTCGAGCAGCAGCACCATCGGCCCCATCGCCAGGGCGCGGACGATGGCGACGCGCTGCTGCTGGCCCCCCGACAGGCGGTCGGGATATTCCTTTGCCTTGTGCTCGAGTCCTATCCGCTTCAGCAGATGGAGCGCCTTCGCTTCCGCTTCGGCCCGGCTTTGGTTCAGCACCTTGACCGGCGCCAGCGTGACATTCTCCAGCACCGTCATATGCGGGAACAGATTGTAGCTCTGGAAGACGATGCCGACATCGCGGCGCAATGCGTTGACATCGACACCAGGTCCCGACATGCGATCGCCGTGGATGCGGATTTCGCCGCCCTGGATGGTCTCGAGACCGTTCATGCAACGCAACAGCGTCGACTTTCCGCATCCGGAGGGACCGATCAGGCAGACGACCTGATGCTTCTCGACCTCCAGGCTGAGGCCGTCAAAGACTTTGAACTCGCCGTAGCTCTTGGTGATGTTGCGGATTTCGATCATCGCCATGATGCGGGGGCCTCAATTGCCGCCGGCGCGCATGCGGCGCTGGTCGCGCTCGATCAGCTTGTCGACGAGGCGGGTCTGGGGGATGGTGATGAGAATGAAGAGAAGTGCGACGGTGGTGACGGGCGACAGGTTGAAATGGTTGGAGCCGATGATCCGTGCCTGGTTGAATGCATCGATCGATCCGATCACATTGACCAGCGCAGTATCCTTCTGCAATCCGATGAAATCGTTGAGCAATGGCGGGATGATGCGGCGTACTGCCTGAGGAACGACGACATAGCGCAAGGTCTGCATGTAGGACAGGCCGAGTGAACGGGCGGCTGCCACCTGGCTCCAGTGGATGCTTTCGATGCCGGCGCGATAGACCTCGGCGACATAGGCACCGTAAGTCAGCGTCAAGGCCAGGATCGCGTAGGCTTCCGGCGACATATCCTTGAGCACCGGCAACCCGGTTAATGGAATGCCGAAACCGATCAGATAGATATTGATGATCGCCGGCAAGCCACGGAACATATCGGTGTAGATTGTCGATATGAGCCGGACCGGCCGAGCGGCGTCGCCCGGAAGGAGCCGGGCGACCGCCACGACGAGACCCCAGATCAGGACCAGGATTTCAGCGACGACGAAGATATAGATATTGACCCAGAAGGCCTTGAGAGTGAGCGCAAGGGAACTGATGATCAAAGGCACCTGGAAGAAAGTACGGCTTACCGCAAGGTCGTTGGCGATAAAAAATTGCGCCGCCACCAGCAGGATCACAACAACCGCCGCATAGCCAAGCGTCGAGAAAGCGTATTCACGCAAGGCCGCGCCCGCGACACGCGCCTGCACCAGATCACTTGTGGCCAACGCTGCCTTGGCTATTTGTGACTGCCGCCATGACTGGACGGCGGGCCATAACAACACCAGTACGGCAAGGCCGCAAAGAACGAGGACGACCGCCGCCACGATCCCTCCGGCACCGGTGCTCGAAAGCGCGGCGTAAATAGCGCGCAGCGTCGACCATGTGGCAAAGACGACCAACAGGGCGACAAACAGCGCTGTTACCGACCATCCGGTTGCGTCTCTCGGCGGCGTTCCGGCACTCCAGCGCCGGTCGCTACCGAGGAGGCCGGATGTGAGCCCGCCTCCCTGGTTGCCTTCATTCACCGTCATTCGGACGATGTCCTGCGCCGGTCAGGGCTTGATGTAGGGGATCTTGGTCGGGTCGGCGCCCCAGGCATCGGCGAGATATTTCTGCGCCAGCTTGTCAAGGGTGCCGTCCTTCTTCAGCGATTCAATGATCTTGTCGAAAGCTTCCTGGTTCGGAGAGCCCTTGGGATAAAGCGCGCCGTAGGACTCACCGGTGTGATATTGGTCCGGCACCTTGAGGGCGCCACTCGATTGCGAGGCCGCACCCAGGACGATCGAGGTGTCGTGGATGATCGCATCGACCTGGTTCGCCATCAGTGCGGTCGTCATCCCGCCCATGTCGGGGAAGACCTTGACCTGCTTCGGATGCAGGTGCTCGGCGACAAAGGCCGCGCCGGTCGTTCCCCGCATGACCGCGACGCGCATATCCTTGAGCGCCCCTTCCTTGAAGCTCTCGTTCTTCTTGATCATGACACCGATGTCGGAATCGAAATAGGGGACGGAGAAATTGACCACCTTCTTGCGGGCCGGCGTGATGGAGATTTCGGCCAGCGCGAGATCGAAATCCTTCGTCTGGCCGGCGACCAGGGCATCGAAGGAAACGTTGACGACTTTCACCTTGTCCAGTCCCGCCCTGTAGGCGATGTTCGCCGCCATGCAATATTCGTAGCCGTCCTTGATGGCGTCCGGTGAATCGCCGTTCCACCAACCGGGTGCCGGCAGGTTCGTCTCGACCGTCAATTGGCCGGCTATCGCTGGCTTGATGGGCACGGAGCCCTTGGTGCCGGTCAGTTCGCAATTGCCGATCGTCGCGGCGCCGGCGAACGATACGATCGCCAGCGTCGACGCGACCGCCGCGCCGACGGTGACAAAACTTCTCAGCCATGAATTCATATGAAGTCCTCCCTTTCGATCCCAGCTTACAGCCGATGCTTTGCCGGCCGCAATTTTTGCTATCGCGCTCGCGATTTTCAGCAATCGCCATAAGCTCTCCTCCCTTTGTGGTTCAAACGACGCAAAAAGACAAGCATCGAGATGCCCCGGTGGAAAAGCCGGCCGGCGGCGGCGCCAGAGCATGGTCTTTTAGAATCGAGTGTTCCTTTCCCCAATCACGCTCCCATTTCGTTCGCCTCGGGTTAGGCCGTGTCCCGCTTGCGGAAATCGCGCCGCTCCTCTACCCCTTCTGCATGACGACGCACCGCTTTATCGCCACCGAATGGCACAACACGCTCGGCACCCATCCG
>SCRB01001060.1 GCA_004299545.1 Rhizobiaceae bacterium | reverse complement strand
GGAAGCCGGGAAAATTCGTCGTCATCACCTTCGACGACGGCTATGAGGACGTTTACGCCAACGCTCTTCCCGTCCTTCAGGAAACCGGATTCACCGCGACAACCTATTTCGTGAGCCGCGAGATCGGCGGCTTCAACCGCTGGGATTCCGACCTCGGATTTCCTGCTACCCGGTGCATGAACCTCTGCCAGATGCGACAATGGAAGGCGCTTGGCCACGAAATCGGGGGGCATACGCTCGAGCACCGTCGCCTGGGAGAGATCGCGCCGAACGAAGCGTGGCGGCAGATCGCCGATTGCCGGCGTGAACTGGAGGATCTGTCCGGAGAACGGGTCGAGGCGTTCAGCTATCCCTATGGCAGCTTCAACGCTGCGACTTCCATGCTTGTCGAGAAGGCGGGCTTCACCAGCGCCGCCACGACCCTGAAGAAGCGGGCGGCGCCGACGGACGATCCCTTATCCCTGCCGCGCTTCAATGTCGGAACGGCGGACACGCTTTTTTCCTTCCTCTGGAAATGCCTTTTGAGGAGACGCTGAAGCGTTTCCGGCATTCTCGGCGGGATGCGTGCCGCGCATCGGTCACAAAGCTCAAAATAGCAGCAATGTCACCGCAAGCCAGCTGAGGCCCGCCATCACCAGCAGGGAGAGAGTCCCGGCCGCAAGCACTTTACCCCCGGAAGCCAGGACCGTACGAATATCGACCGAGAGGCCGAGCGCCGCCATCGAAATGATGGTCAGGATCGTGGAGATCTCCTTGATCGCCGGCTCCAGCCCATCCGGTATCACGCCTATGGATCGAGCAGCCATCGCCAGCAGGAAGCAGATGATGAACCAGGGAACCATATGGGTGAAGGAAAGACCGCCGCTTCCCTTCCGACCCGCCTTTATTCCGAGTAGGAAGACGACGGGACCCAGCATCAGCACGCGCATCAGCTTGACCAACGCGCCCGTCTGGACGCTGATCGCGCCCACCGGCACAGTGGCGGCAAGAACCTGCGGCACCGCATAGACCGTCATGCCCGCAATGACGCCGTAATGCTGCTGGCTGAGGTTCAGCCAACCCTGCGCGAGAGGCAGTACAAGAACGACGATGACACCGAGCGCGGCCGTGAAGGCGATTGAGGAAGCGACATCTTCGGATTCCGCTTCGATCACCGGTGCGGCTGCGACGATCGCCGAATTGCCGCAAATGGAATTGCCGCATGCGACGAGAGTGGCGAGCCTGTCCGGAAGGCCGAGCGCCCGGCCGATCAAATAGCTTGTCGCAAGCCCTATGATGACGGCAGCCACGACGGCGCCAAACAGCAGGCCGGCCTCGCCGAGAACGGCAAAGCTGATCGATCCGCCGAGTATGACGATGGCGATCTCCAGCAGCAGCTTGGAAGAAAAGTGGATGCCGGCCTTATAGCGGGGATTGATGCCGACGAAAGTATGGAAGGCCGTCCCGATCAGGATGGCGAAAACCAGGCCATCGATCCAGGGCCTGCCCATCAGCGCGGTTTCGAGGCGTTCGATCGCGAACGATAGGAACGCGATCGCGGACGACAACACCAGACCTGGTAAAATCCCGGCGTGACTTCTTGCGGACATCTGTTCCCGATCCCGACCGAATGGAGGATCAGGGAATTGGCAGCTTCATCTTTCCATTTCCATCGAATAATATATGACTTTTCATTCGTTTTAATTGGATAATTGTTGCTATGACATTCGAACAGCTCTCCATTTTCGTGGCGGTCGCCGAACGCCAGCACCTGACCAGGGGGGCCGCTGCGATCGGGCTTACGCCATCCGCTGTCAGCGCCTCGATCAAGGCGCTTGAAGGCTTTTACAATGTGCGGCTGTTCGAGCGTGTCGGGCGCGGCATCGAACTGACCCAGGCCGGCCGCGTTTTCCTCGACGAGGCGAAGGCCACGCTGGCGCGGGCGCGGGCGGCTGAGCGTGTCCTGGGGGAACTTGGCGGGCTCCAGCGTGGCCAGATCGATATCCATGCGAGCCAGACCGTCGCTGGCTATTGGCTGCCGCCCCGGCTGATGCGTTTCCATGAAGCCTATCCGCGGATCGACATCCGGTTGACCGTTGGAAACACCAGGACCGTGACCCGGGCGGTGGCCGACGGGGCAGCGGAGATCGGCTTCATCGAAGGCAGCGTCGATGAACCGGCATTGACTGTTTCCGTCGTCGCCAAGGATCATCTGGTGGTGGTCGTCGCCGCCAACCACCCGCTTGCCAGGGCGCCGAACGTGGCGCTCGCCAGGCTTTTTCGGGAGGCTTCGTGGGTAATGCGGGAGGAAGGCTCCGGTACGCGCTCGGAATTCGAGGCCGCTCTCGCCGCCGAAGGATGCGATCCTTCACAACTGAATGTCGTCCTGACGTTCCCCTCGAACGAGGCCGTGCTCTCCGCCACGCGAGCGGGCCGGAGCGCTGCTGCCGTTTCAAGGATCGCTGTCGCCTCTCAGGTCGATGAAGGCGTGCTGGCGATCGTCGACGTAAAGCTTCCTCCCCGCACCTTCATGTCGGTGCGGCACAAGGAGCGCCATCTCGGCTCGGCGGCTCGCGAATTGATGCGGCTCTGCGCGGAAGGCTAAGCATGTTGCCCGAAAGCGTGCACGGTGAAGATCAGGCCGTCACCCCGCGAAGACAGCTTCGGAGTTGGGCGGGACTGTCCAGGTCGGACGCTCCCTCGCGACGGGACCGGGCGAGCCCAGGCGCACGCTGCCGGCGCCGGGCTTGACTCGCTTTCCCCCGCTGCCGGATGAATAGGCCACGACAGGATTTAGTTAGGGGCGCCGAAGAGGCTTGCCCCGAGCAGGTGTGTGTTGAGATGGCGATAGGCCCTGAAGAAAGAAAGCTTATAACGCTCGTCGCGAAGCAATATTATTTCGAGGGGCGCACGCAAAACGAGATATCGCATTCATTGAATATTTCGCGCACGAGGATCAGCCGCATGCTGAAACAGTCGCGCGATATGGGGCTGGTCTCGATCCGCATCAACCTCAATCCGGTCGAGCTTTCCGATCTCGGGCAGGAACTGAAACGGCGCTTCGGCATCCGCCATGCGCTGATCGCCATCGACCACGAGGACGAGGATGTCCAGCGGGCGGCCGTCGCCCAGATTGTCGCCGACCATCTGGACGAGATCCTGGCGGACGGCATGGTGGTCGCGGTCGGGATGGGGCGCAATCTTGGCGCCGTGGCGGATCATGCCAACAGCGCGCGCAGCCGCGCCTGCACCTTCGTCAGCGCCCTCGGCGGCACCAACCGCATCGGCCACAAGCTCAACTCCGACCATATCTGCCGACGGCTCGCGAACCGGTTCGACGGCAACAGCGAGATGCTCTATGCACCCGGTTATACGGAGGACGCCGAATTGCGGACCCTCCTCATGCGCAACGATACCGTGCAGCAGGCGCTGACCCGGGCGCGGCGCGCCGATATCGCGTTGATCGGCATCGGCGACTGCAAGGAAAACGGCTATATGACCAGCATCGGCTGGTATTCGCCGGTAGAGATCGCCCGGGCGCGGCTTTCGGGCGCGGTCGCCGACCTGTCGGGTTATGATTTCCTCGACATCCAGGGCAATCGCGTGGCGCTGGAGCTAGGCGACAGGATCATCGGGCTCTCGCATCTGGACTATGCGCGCATCCCCAATGTCATCGCGGTTGCGAGCGAGCAGAACAAGGCGCTGTCGCTGCTGGCCTCGCTCCGTTCCGGCGTGATCGATACGCTCGCCACCAATGTGAGCAACGTTCGGGCGATCCTCGCGATCGATGACGGGGACGCGGCGTCTTCGGAGGGAAAGCGCCAGGCATAGCGCACATTTGTCCAACACATGGATGTTTGTGCACAGATTGACTTCGTTGGAAGGCCCTTGATCATGCCTTCGCGGAACGACACAAGCGCTGGTCCGGCACAATGATGGGGATTTTCCATGCCGGATGATTTCGTATCATAATCAACCTGTTGATTTTTATACAGAAATTAAATTTCGACGCGCAGCCTGAATCGAGTTGACAGGATGGGAGGAGCGGTGCGTAAATGTGCACAGCTGGCGCGGATGTGCTGGCTGGATGCGCTCTTCAGCAAAGGCCTATTGGCCGACTCGCGCACCTATTCACGTCACACGATCGTTGTTCGGGAGGAAATTATGAAGCGTCGATTCAGGGCCAGCGCGGCTGGCGTAGCCGCCGCGGCAATAGCCGCCGCCCTCATGCTTGCGGGGCCGGCCGCCGCCAAGGACCAGCATGTGGTCGGATACAATGTCTCGACGCTCGCCAATCCGTTCTTCCAGGGGATGACGAAGGGCGTCGAGGAAGGGATCGCGCGCCATCCCGACCTCAAGCTCATCAATACGAGCGCCAACGGCGACGCGGCGACGCAGACCAACCAGGTGCTCGACCTCATCAACCAGCATGTTTCCGCGCTGATCCTGAACCCGATCAGCGCCGACGCCATCGTGCCGATCGTCAAGAAGGCCAACAAGGCGGGCATCCCCGTCTTCACACTCGATCGCGGCGCGGCCTGCGGCAAGTGCCAGGCGAACTTCCTCGAGACCAACAACGAAGCGCTAGGCAAGGAAGGCGCCGATTTCATCGCCAAGCAGCTGAAGGCCCGGTACGGCGAGATTAAGGGCAATGTCATCGATCTCGAAGGCCTGCTGGGAACCACTGCCGGCGACGAGCGGGAGAAAGGCTTCTCGGAGGAATTCAAGAGCATCCAGGCGAAGAATCCGGGGCTGAAGCTCGTCGCTCGCCAGGCTGCGGATTTCGATGCCGGCAAGGCGTTCAACATCATGACCCAGTTGCTGGCGGGCCATAGCCAGATCGACGCCGTGTTCAACGGCAACGACGACAATGCGGTCGGCGCAATGCGCGCGATCAAGCAGGCCAATCGCTTCAAGCCGATCGGCGACAAGGCTCACATCATCATCATCGGCATCGACGGAACCGAGCAGGCCCTGACGGCCATCCGCAAGGGCGACATGGATGCCACGATCTCGCAGAACCCGCTGACCATGGCCGCCCAGTCCGTGGACTATGTCGAGAAATATCTGAGCGGCGACAAGAAGGCGATTCCGCAGCACCAGTTCTGGCCACACCTCTTGCTGACCAAGGATAATATCGACGGCCCGGAGGCCAAGAAATACGGCCTGTGGGGCGATGAGATGGCCAAGAAGTAAGCCGGGCGCCGGACCCCGCATCTCCGACCGCAAGCCGGGTATTCGCGATGCTCCTCGAAATGAAGGCCATCAGCAAGAGCTTCCCCGGGGTCCGCGCGCTGTCCGATGTGGATCTTGCGCTCGACCGTGGGGAAGTGCTCGGCATCGTGGGTGAAAACGGCGCCGGCAAATCGACCTTGATGAAGGTGTTGGCCGGTGGAATCCGCGCCGACGCCGGCCAGATGAAGCTGGATGGCGAGGCTTTCGCGCCACGCCGTCCCCGCGATGCTCTCGACGCGGGGATCGTCGTCATCCACCAGGAGCTGAGCCTCGTTCCGGATCGCTCGATCGCCGAGAACCTCTATCTGGGAAACCTGCCGGCCAAGTTCGGCGTCATCGACCGGCGGGCGCTGGACAGATATGCCGCCACTCTCCTTGCCAAGGTCGGCCTGAAGGTTTCCCCACGCAGGCTCGTCCGGCGGCTTGGTATCGCCCAGCAGCAACTCGTGGAGATTGCCCGCGCCCTGTCGCGGGAAGCGAAGCTCATCGTCATGGACGAGCCGACCGCGACGCTGACGACCGCCGAGCAGAGAACCCTCTTCGCCACCGTCGCCGAACTCAAGGCGGCGGGCGTCGGCATCATCTTCATCTCGCATCATCTCGAAGAGGTCTTCGAAATCTGCGACCGCGTCACGGTGATGCGCGACGGGCATGTCGTCGAAACCCGTCCGACCGGCAAATGGAGCGAGCCGGACCTCATTCGCGCCATGGTCAACAGGCCGATCGAATCCATGTTCCCCCCGAGGAACGTGAAGATCGGCGAGACCTTGCTCGAAATTTCCCATCTGACCTCCGCCGGCCGCTTTGCCGACATGTCGTTCCAGGTGCGCGCCGGCGAGGTGGTGGGCATCGGCGGCCTGATCGGCGCCGGCCGCACCGAGGTTCTCAAGGCGATCTATGGCGCGCTGCCCTCCAGCGGCGAAATCCGCATAGCCGGTCGGCCCGTGCATACGGCCACGCCCCGGCAGGCGATTTCCGCCGGCATCGCGCTGGTGCCGGAAGACAGGAAGGGGGAGGGGCTGATCATGCCCTTCTCCGTCGGACGCAATGTCGCCCTTTCCATCCTCTCGCGGATCTCCGCCCTCGGTATCTTCCTGCGCTTCCGGCGCATGGAGGCCGTGGCCATGAATGCCGTCGGCGCAATGCGCATCCGCACACCCGGCGTCGATGTCGCGGTTTCGCATCTTTCCGGCGGCAATCAGCAGAAAGTCGTTCTCGGGCGTGCGCTCAGCACCGAACCGCGTGTGTTTCTGCTCGATGAGCCGACACGCGGCATCGATGTTGGCGCCAAGGTCGAGATCTACCGGCTGATCGGCGACCTGGCCGGGCGCGGCGGCGCCGTTCTGGTCGTCTCGTCCGACATGGTCGAATTGCTCGGGCTTTGCGACCGCATCCTCGTCATGCGCACCGGCCGTCTCGCCGGCAGCCTCGATCGTTCCGAGTTCAACCAGGAGCGCGTCATGGAATTGGCGGCGCTCACATGACGGTCATGCCACCCAAGGAGAAGAGCGCGATGGCGGTCGAGGAAACGGACAAGGTCGAGAAGCGCCGCGGCGGCCTGGCGACGATCGGCAATGCCTTGAACGAGTTGACCATCGTCATCGCCTTCGTTGCGATCTCCCTTTATCTCGCTTTGACGACGCCGACATTCCTCACCACGGCCAACATGCTGTCGATCCTGCTGGCGACATCGCTGATCGGCATCGTCGCGGTCGGCCAGACCTTCGTCATTATCACGGCGGGGATCGACCTGTCGGTCGGTTCGGTGGTCGCATTCGCAGGCGTCATGGCGGGCCTCGCGCTTGAAGCGCACTGGTCCGTGCCTGTCGCCGTTCTGGTCGGGATCGGCATCGGCGCTTTGTGCGGCGTCTTCAATGCGGTTGCCGTGACGGTGCTGGGAATAACGCCTTTCATCGTCACGCTGGCCGTTCTGGCGATGGCCCGTGGCCTGGCGTTCATCGTCACCTCAGGCAACACGGTTTTCGGGTTTCCCGAAGCGTTCGACGGTATCGGCGGCGGCAATTGGGGTATTTTCCCGGTCGCGGCGCTGATTACGCTCGGCGCCTTTTTCCTGGCCTGGATCGTGCTGTCACGCACGGTTTTCGGCGCGCAGGTCTATGCCGTCGGCGGCAATCCGGAAGCGGCGCGCCTGGCGGGCATCCCGGTCAACCGCACGCTTGCCGCGGTCTATATCATCTCCGGCGCGCTTGCCGGTCTTGGCGGCGTCGTTCTGGCGGGGCGGCTCGATTCCGCCCAGCCGATCGCCGCGCAGGGGCTGGAACTCAACGCCATCGCGGCCGTGGTGATCGGTGGCGCCAGCCTGTTCGGCGGCAAGGGATCGATGCTCGGGACGCTGCTCGGCGTGCTGATTATCGGCCTGATCAACAATGGCCTGACGCTGAAGAACGTGCAGCCTTTCTGGGTCCAGTTCATTCAGGGCGCGGTTATTTTCGGCGCCGTGCTCATCGACAGCCTCAACCAGAAGCGGCGCGGCGCCTGACCGGCGCCATTGCCCGCATGAGGCTGGGAGAACGCGGCGCCCATCGAAGGAGAAAGCAGCGATGGACATCGGTTTTATCGGCCTCGGGATTATGGGCACCGGCATGGTGCGCAACCTGCTCAAGGCCGGATACGGGGTAACGGCGTGGAACCGGACGGCGCGGCAACTGCATCCGGACCTGGCGCAGGCGACGCTCGTCCGTACCATCGGAGAGGCAGTCGGCGACAAGGCCGTCATCCTGGTCTGCCTGACTGGTCCCGACGCGCAGCGCGAGACGCTGCTCGGCGCCAAGGGAGTGTTCGCCTCGGCCAAGACCGGCTGTATCGTCGCCGATGCCACCACGACCGACCCGAAACTCACGCTCGAACTTGCGGCAGCGGCGCGAGAACGGGGCATTCGCTATCTCGATACGCCGGTTTTCGGTTCGAAGAACGAGGCATGGGAGGGGCGGCTCGATTTCGTCTGCGGTGGGTCGCGCAGCGATTTCGAGGAGATCAGGCCCGTCCTCAAGCCGCTTGCGGCGACCGTCCATTATATGGGCTCCTCGTCGAAGGGCGCGAGCGCGAAGCTGGTCGGCAATCTCCTCGTCGCGGCGCAGATGGTGTCGCTGGGCGAGGCGCTGGCGCTGGCGCGCAAGGCTGGCCTCGATGCCGAGGCATTGATGGGCTATCTCGACGTTACCGACTTTTCCTCGGCGCTGATCCGTGGTGTCGGCAGAGCGACGCTCGCCGGCGATTTCGAGCCGAGCTTCTATCTCAGGCACATGCTGAAGGACGCACGGCTGATCGGCGATTTTGCGCAATCCATGGCGGTTGCCGCTCCGCAGGCAGCGCTGATCGCGGAACTCTATCAGGCCGCCGTCAACAGGGGGCTTGGCGAACTGAACGCATCGGGCCTGCACAAGATGCTCTTCGAAATGGCCGGGATTGAATGAGATCCCGCTTATCGACGCGCTGAACCAGACTTGAGAAGGTGGCAAGATGAAGAAAATCCTCAACGATCCGCACCA
>SCRB01001059.1 GCA_004299545.1 Rhizobiaceae bacterium | reverse complement strand
TCAGGCCGCAGGGTTGTGGCTGGACGCCCTTGATCCCGTGCTGGATGCCGAACGGCGGCCATGGCTGCGGGAACTGGCGGCTGCGTACGCTGAATTTTCTGCTTGGCTGAACGGCTTCGGGCGGGAGCAGGATGACGAGTGTGATCCGGCGTGCAAAATTGACCCCTTAGCTGGGAGGATCGGCGTCCAAAATTGACCCCCCTCTGGAGTGAACCCCTGGGGCTGGACCGACTTGGCACATCAAACTAAGCCGCCTGCTGGGCGAGTTGGGTTTCAAATTCCTCTGGTGATCGATAGCCAAGCGCTGAGTGTAGACGCTTGGAATTGTAGACTTGTTCGATGAACCTCGGCAATCCTTCGGCCACGTCGGCGAAGTTGTCGTAGCCAGCGACGTAGACGTCCTCGACTTTCAGGGTTTTCATGAAGCTTTCCGCTTGAGCGTTATGGTAAGGGTTGCCGATCGCGCTCATCGAGCCGCGCAGTCCGGCCTCGGCAAGCGCCCTTCGATACGTCTCGGACGCGTATTGGCATCCGCGATCGGTGTGGTGAATGCAGCCTGGTGGCGGCCGCCTGCTTGCGAGAGCCGAGTGCAACGCTGCCAGCGCCAACGGCGTATCGATACGCCGGGACAAGGCATAGCCGATAACCTTGCGGCTGCACGCGTCGAGAACGACCGCAAGATAACAGAAGCCGGTAGCAATCCGAATGTATGTGAAGTCAGCAACCCAGACCAAGTCAGGTCGATCCGGGACCACATTGCGATAGAGGTTCGGGTAAATCGGCGAATTATGGCTGCTATCGGTCGTACGCACATAGCGTTTCCGAGGCTTGATGCCCAATCCGGACGCCCTCATCACCCGAGCGACCCTCTTATGATTAACCAAATGTCCACGGCGGCGAAGCTCGTGAGTCACGCGCCGATAGCCATAACACGGCAGCTCGTCCTGAATGTCTTCAATGAGCGCAACGAGCTGGGCATCCGGGAGTTTTGCCGCCCTGAGCGTCGAGCGATAGTAGTAAGTGCTTCTCGGCAGATCGATCACGCGGCACCCCCGTCTGACGGAGCATGCCGCGGGCCTGTGACAATGAAGGATCTCTCGCTGTCGCCGGCGGTCGGCTGGCGTGGTGTTTTTTTGGCAAGGTCCAGCTCCATCGTGAGCTGACCGACCTTGCGCTCGAGAGCGGCGATACGTGACTCATATTCCACAATAACGCTGGCCTCGGCCTCCTCGTTATTCATCTCACCGCGATCGAACTGCGTCAGCCAGAGCTGGATGAGGTTGGCAGAAACGCTGTAAGTTCGTTGCGCGTCTCGGCGTCCGATAACGCCGCTTCGAATGTCCTGGCAAAGCTGCAGCTTGAACTGCATCGAGTGCCTACGGTATGGACCGCGTGATTTCATGAGCCTTCTCCGTTCAAGGCCCACAGAGCGTATCAGTTTTTCCGTCCTGCCTGGTCCAGCCCCAGGGGTTCACTCCAATCGAGGGTCAATTTTGCGCGCCGATTGACATCCTAGACGAGGCAAATGTCGCGCTGCTCGACGGACTGGACTTTGTGTTCGTCTGCCTCGACCGAGGACCCGTCAAGCGGGCCGTCGTTCATCGCCTGGTGGCTAACGGCACCCCGTTCGTGGACGTCGGCATGGGCGTGCTGCTCAATGACGGGCAGCTCGGCGGCATCGTGCGCCTGACGACCAGCACGGCGGAAACCCGCGAAGAAGCGGCGCCTCACATCTCCTATGCCGATGACGACGGCGGGGCCAACGAATACGCCACAAACATTCAGATCGCCGAGCTGAACTCGTTCAACGCTTCGCTTGCCGTCATGCGGTGGAAGCAGCTGTTCGGGGTCTATCGCGAGGCGCGCGGTCACTTTTACACCGGCTATTCGATCGGATCTGGGGAGATCGTGCACGAAGGTGCCGAATGACAGGCGCATCGCACCTCAGGCCGGAATTCGTCGAATTCATCCCGGACCGGCTGGAACCGGGCGTCCTGTATATTTCGCGGCGATACGCGACCGCATCACATCTGTGTTGCTGCGGGTGTGAGCGCGAAGTCGTGACGCCTCTTAACCCGGCTAAGTGGCGGCTCACCGAACGCGCAGGCAAGGTATCCTTAGCACCTTCGATCGGAAATTGGAGTTTTCCGTGCCGCTCTCATTACTGGATCGACGCCAACCGCGTTCAATGGGCAAAGGCGATGGCGCCCGAAATCATTCAAGCGGTTCAGGCGCGTGATCGTCGTGATGCGGAACTGAATGTGCCAAAGCCGCAGGGCTGGATCACATGGGCTGCTAGGCATCTAGCCGAAGCCTCGTCTGTACTGATCACGAATCTGAAGTCTTGGTGGCGTTAGCGCTTCGGGTGTGATGCAGATGCTGGCTAGCATTGGCCGCGGCTGCGGCTCGGTCAATCTGAATCGTTGCCGGAACAGGGGGCCTGTGAGCAGAACGCACGCGGCCAGGCAACACCTCGATGTGATCCAGTGTCCGGTTTCGAGAGTACCCCGCGTCCGCTCGAACGGCCGGGATGAAGGCGCATTGCTGCCGAAGCGCGGCGGCGCCTGAGCGACCGCTTTCCCAGCTTGGCTGCCCAGAAACGGTCAGGCAGGAATCCACCCCATCATCGCCATTCCCGATGCCCTTGCCCAGGGTACCCAAACGTTAGATTTGGACGCTGGCGATGAAGTTCGGTGGATATCGGTCGCGCGAGCACTTTAAATTGGACGGGCTTTAAGTTAAATCTGGACGCATGCTCAATTCAACATCATCGCGTGGCATTATCGACCGTAAAATCCGACCGCTCGTCGAGGCGGCACTCGCTGATACGCGTGTCGTTCTGATTGCAGGGCCGAGACAAGCGGGCAAGACCACCCTCGCCAGGCAGTTTGCTGCCGACGATCGCCCTTATGTTACGCTTGACGACGCCGGTGCTTTAAGCGCCGCTCGTGCTGATCCCGTCGGCTTCATCCGGGGTATGCGACAGTCTATCGTCGATGAGGTCCAGCGTGTGCCGGAGCTCATGTTGGCCATCAAGGAGAGCGTTGATCGTGACGATGCGCCAGGCCGATTCCTTCTGACCGGTTCAGCCAATCTCACCACCATTCCTGCAATCGCGGACTCTCTTGCTGGCAGAATGGCGACGATTCCTTTGCTGCCGTTCACGCAGTCGGAGATTTATGCCACCTCGGGGCGTTTCCTTGATCGCATCTTTGCAGGCGAGCAACCTGAAGCCGGGACGGACGCAGTCATTGGGGGAAGGTTGATTGAACTTGTCCTGCGGGGAGGGTACCCGGAAGCGCTGCGGCGGAAGACAGTGGTCCGGCGGACAGCATGGCTGGAAGACTATGTAGCCCAGATCCTTGATCGGGACGTTCGCGACATCGCCAATATCGACCAACTTGACAGATTGCCCCGTCTGCTCAATGTCTTGGCCGAGCATTCGGGGCAACTGGTCAATCATTCCAGCCTTGGCGCGGCGCTCGGCCTCTCGAGTCCGACAGCACAGAAATATGTCGCAATCCTCGAGCGACTGTTCCTGATCAGGACGTTGGCTCCATGGTCGACTAATCGCTTGAGCCGACTGGTCAAGACGCC
>SCRB01001058.1 GCA_004299545.1 Rhizobiaceae bacterium | reverse complement strand
GCGCCCAGCCGCCGATGGACGGAATAATCGCGGGGCGGCCGCCGACCGTCGTTTCCGCTTCGACACGCCCCTTGAACAGCGAGCCGATGATGGATTCGTGGACGAAGCTGTCGCCGGTCTTCAGCCGGCCCTTGGCATGAAGCTGCGCCATCCGCGCCGACGTGCCGGTGCCGCAGGGCGAGCGGTCGATGGCCTTGTCGCCGTAGAAGACGGCGTTGCGGGCGTCGACCTCGGCGCTCACCGGCTTCCCCGTCCACAAGATGTGCGTCAACCGGTCGATGCCGGGGTTTTCGGGATGGACGAAGCTGTAGGCCTCGTTGAGGCGTTGCCGCAGCACCGGACTCCAGGCGATGAGGTCGGTCGCGGCATGGTCGGCCATGTCGCGGTAATTCCCCTGCGGCTCGACGATGGCGTAAAAGTTGCCGCCATAGGCGACATCCACGGTGATCGGCCCGAGGCCGGGACAGTCGATCGCCAGCCCTTCGGCATAGAGGAAGGAGGGGACATTGGTGATCCGTACCTCCTCCACATGAGCACCCTCCTGCCGGTATTCGGCAAGAACGAGGCCGGCCGGCGTGTCGAGCCTCAGCGTGCCGGGCGTTTTCGGCGCCACAAGGCCGTTCTCGATGGCGAAGGTGATCGTACCGATGGTTCCGTGGCCGCACATCGGAAGGCACCCCGACGTCTCGATGAAGAGAATGGCGACGTCGCAGTCAGGGCGTGTCGGCGGATAAAGGATGGAGCCGGACATCATGTCGTGGCCACGCGGCTCGAACATCAGCCCGGTGCGGATCCAGTCATATTCGGCGAGAAAATGCGCCCGGCGCTCCATCATGGTCGCGCCCTCCAGGCGCGGGCCGCCGCCGGCGACGAGCCGTACCGGATTGCCGCAGGTATGGCCGTCTATGCAGAAGAAGGTATGTTGCGCCATGGCAGGCCTCAGAAGCGGTTGGCACGAAAGGGGGAGAGATCAATCGGCAAAGCTTCGCCCGAAACAAGGGCGCGGATCAAGCGCCCTGTCGCCGCGGCCTGCGTCAGGCCGAGATGGCCGTGCCCGAAAGCATAGAACAGGCCGGCATGGCGCGGCGCCGGCCCGATGACCGGCAGCGAATCGGGGAGCGACGGGCGATAGCCCATCCATTGCCGCCCGCCTTCGGTCCTCAGCCCCGGAAGGAAGCGCTTCGCCTTTTGAAGCATCGCCCGCGAACGGGCGAAATTGGGCGGCAGGCGAAGGCCGCCGAATTCGACCGCGCCGCCGACCCTGATGCCGGTCGAGAGCGGCGTGACGACGAAACCGTGCCCGGAGAAGGTCAACTGGCGTTTCAGATCGAACGCATCCGGCGGCAAGGTCGTGTTGTAGCCGCGCTCGGTATCGAGCGGGATGGCGTCACCCGCCTGTTTCGCCAGCAGGCCTGACCACGCGCCGGCGCAAACGACGATCCTGTGCGCCGCGATTTCCTTCCCGTCCGCCGTCGAGACCTGCCAGCCGCCACCGGCCGGCCGGATGGCTTGGACCTCGGCTCTGGTGAACGTTGCGCCCTTCTTCTCCGCATAGGCCCAGATCGCCTGACCGATCAGCCGCGGATCGCTGACGGTCTTCCAACCGGGAACGAAGGTGCCGTGGGTGAAGCGGCCCGAGAGGCCGGGCTGATAATCGCCAAGTTCTTCCTTCTCCAGATGACGCAAGGCGATGCCATGGCGCTCTCGCGCCTCCCATCCGGGCAGCGAGGCGAGAAATTCCGCCTTGCTCTCGTAGAGTTCGAGCGAGCCGTCCTCGCGCAGCATGCTCGTGATGCCGGAGCGCTGCATGAGGCCGGCCCATTCCGCCTCGGCAAGCTGCATCAGCGCCGCCTGCGCGGCAAGCCCCGCCTCATAGCGTCCTGGCGTGGCCGCACGGCGGAACCTGAGTAGCCATGGGAGGAGATGCGGCAGATAGGACGGGCGGATCGACAGCGGGCCGAGCGGATCGAGGAGCCATTTGGGCGCATGGGCGAGCATGCCCTTTTGGGCCAGCGGCAGAACATCGGAGAAGGCGAAGGCGCCGGCATTTCCGGCGCTCGTCTCTTCGCAGATGCCGGTACGGTCGATGATGGAGACGGCATGCCCCGTTTCGGCGAGATGGGCGGCCACGCAGGTGCCGACAATGCCGGCGCCGATGACGAGGCTATCGGGACGGTCGGTCATAGCACTGCCACCTCGACGTCACCCTCTCCCAACGCGTCGCCTGGCACTCACACTTTCGGCAGTTCCGGCCGCGAGGCGAGCGCGTCCCTGATAATCTTTTCAACCCGCTCGCGTTCGGCGCCGGCCAGAGGCTGGCGCGGCAGGCGCACGCGGTCATTGCTGCCGATGGCATGGACTTCGGCGAGCTTGATGTTCTGGACCAGATAGGTCGAGACGTCGAGATCGAGCAGCGGCCGGAACCAGCGGTAAAGCTCGAGCGCCTCGGCGGTGCGCCCTTCCTTCACAAGACGATAGACCACGACCGTCTCGCGCGGGAAGGCGGTGACAAGGCCGGCGACCCAGCCGACGGCGCCGACCGAGAGCGCCTCGAAGGCGAGATTGTCGACGCCGGTGAAGAGGTCGAAACGATCACCGAAGCGGTTGACCATGTCGATCGAACGGCGGATGTCGTCGGAGGATTCCTTGATGGCGACGATATGGCTGTCCGAAGCAAGCTCGGCCATGACATCGGGCGTCACGTCGACGCGGTAGGCGACGCGGTTGGAATAGACCATGACCGGGAGGTCGCCGGCCGCCGCGACGGCCCTCAGGCTGTCCGCCGTTTCCTTCGGATTGGTGTGGTAGATCGGGCTCGGCACGACCATCAGGCCATCAACCCCGGCCTTCGCCGCCCGCGCGGCAAGCGCCTTCGCCTCGCGGGTCGCCGCCTCGTTGATGGTGAGGAGCACGGGCTTGCCCCGCGCCACGCGCTGCGCGGTTTTCAGGACCTCGAGCTTTTCGTCATGCGAGAGCATCGGCCCTTCGCCGAGCGACCCGGCGACGATCAGCCCGTCGCAGCCCGCATCCATGAGGATGGAAAAGCAACGCTCCATCTCCGCGTGGTCGAGCCTGTCCTCGGCCGTGAATTTCGTCGTGACGGCCGGAAATATACCTTTCCACATTTTATCTCTCCTCAATCTGATATATCACAAATATATCAGATTGAG
>SCRB01001057.1 GCA_004299545.1 Rhizobiaceae bacterium | reverse complement strand
GCCCGCCATGGCGTAGAGTTCATCGACATCCATCGCCCAGCCGCCGCGCATCTGGATCGGATCGTCGGGGAAGGCGTTGTGGCGCTCGATCGCCGAAAGCAGCGTCGCATGAGGAAGGCCGAGATCCTTCGCCACGTCGGCGCTCGTCACGAGAAACGCCTCCGCTCCGGCGCAAGGCATGACACAGTCGAAGAGATGGATCGGATCGGCGATCGGCCGCGCCGTCATATAATCGTCGAGCGTCAGCTTCTTCTTCATGATGGCGTGCGGATAGGTGAGCGCATTGTCGCGTTGGGCGACGCAGATCCTGCCGAGATCCTCGCGTTTCGCGCCGTAGCTACGCATGTAGTGGTCGGTCAGGAGCGCGAACGAGCCGTTCGGCCCGCCATAGCCGTAGGGATAGCTCGCATCCTGCGCAAAGCGCGAAAAGGAGGAGAGCAGCTTGCGGAAGGAATCGACGTGATTGGCGTCGCCGCCGACGCAGGCGACGATCGTGGCATCGCCGGCTTCGACCGCGCGCGCAGCCCGCCGCAGCGCGACGACGGCGCTCGCCCCGCCCATCGGAATGTTGTCGAGCCAGCGCGGCGTCAGGCCGAGATGCTGGGTAAGGCCGACGGCCGTATCCGGCGCGAGCGTGAAGCTCGATACCGACAGCCCGTCCACATCGGCCGGCCGGATGCCGGCGCGATCCGTCAGTTCCTTCAATGCCCTTGCGATCCACCAGTGCGCTGCCTCGATCGAGTAGCGCTGATAAGGAATACTGACGGGCACGGCGACAGCAACGTCGCGATAGGGCCGGCGCGGGTTTCGCGGCGCGATCACGTCAGGCTGTCCGCTTCTTCAGGCCGCAAGTGTCGATGGCGCGGCCTTCGGCAAGGGCCGTCTCGACGGCGGCCTTGAGCGCGCCGCGCTGGATCTTTTCCGTCGATGTCAGCGGGATTTTTTCGACGAAGGCGACATAGCCCGGCGCCTTGTAATAGGCGAGTCGCGTCAGGCAATAGCGCACGATCTCCTCGGCAAGGAGGGGGCCGCCATCCGCCTCTTTCGCCACGATCAGGGCGACGACTTCCTCGCCACGCACAGGGTCGGGGGTCGGCGCAACGGCGACCTGCGCGACGGCCGGATGGCGGGCGAGCACGTTCTCGACCTCGATCGCCGCAATATTCTCGCCGGAGCGGCGGATGACGTTCTTCTTGCGGTCGACGAAATGGAGCTGGCCGTCACGATCGCGGCTCACCACGTCGCCTGTATGGAACCAGCCGCCCTGCCAGGCGGCCGCCGTCGCTTCCGCGTCCTTGAGATATTCCCGGAAGAATCCCTTATGCGCGTCGGAGCCGGCATAGCGCACGAGCAGTTCGCCCGGCTCGTCCGTTCGCGCCTCGCTGCCCGCGTCGCCGACGATCCGGACCTCGACCCGGGGCTTCGGCTTGCCGAAGCAATTGGTTCCGATCTGGCGCGGTTCCTCGCTGGCAATGATGACAGCACCCGCTCCTGTCTCCGTCATTGCCCAGGCTTCGAGCAGCGGGAAGCCGAACCGTTCCTCGAAGGGACCGTGTAGGCCGCGATCGACACCAGCGCCGAAGCCGAAGCGGACATGATGCGCCTTGTCCGAGGAGCTTTCCGGCGCTGCCATCAGCATGGCCGGCATGACGCCGAGATAGTGCACGATCGTCGCGTCGAAGGTCTTGACGCTCTGCCACCAGCTTCGCGGATGGAACCGGTCGAGGACCGCAATCGCACCGCCGACCGTCACCATCGCGAGCAGCGAATAAGCCATGGCATTCATGTGGAAGAGCGGCAGCGGCGTCAGCATGCGCTCCGGTGGGTCGACATTCAGGGTGCAAAGGCCGCCAACGGTGGCGTACCACTCGCCGGCAAGCAGGAAATAGGTGTTGTCGAGCACGCAACCCTTGGGCTTACCGGTCGTGCCCGACGTATAGAGCAACGCGCATTCGCTGTCGCGGGAGAGATTGACGCTCGCGCCGGCTGGCCGGAGCGCGGCCGGTGGCGTTGCGTCAGGAGCCATGATCTGCAAGGCGGCGCCAGCCGCAGCGGCGGCTTCCCTCAAATCATCAACGCGCTCCGCGATCGCCACGGCCAGCAGCATCTGCGAATGGGCGACGAGATATTCCAGTTCCGCGGCCCTCAGGTCGGGGTTGATCGGCACGATCGACACACCAAGGGAATTGAGTGCGAACCAGTGGAAAACGAAATCGGGCCGGTTCTGCAGGAGCAGGCCGACGCGATGGCCGGCTCCATAACCTGCCGCGCGATAGGCGTCGGCGAGCGCCCTCACCTGCCTCAGTGCTTCGCCATAGCCGATTTCGCCAGCAGCGACCCCATAAGCCTGCGCCGTTTCCGGCAGAACGACGAGGAACGGCCGTTCGGGAAAGCGCTTGGCGGTACGCTCGAACCGGCCGAAGACGGTCTGGTCATCGAGGAGGCCGGGAAGAAGGCTCATCGCGTGCTCACATGAAAAGCTGGATATTGCCGAACGGCGCGTCGAAATTGACGAGGTCGACGCGTTTCAGCACGATCTTCAGACTTCCCTCTTCGACGCGCAAGTCGTGTCGTGCCCACCCGGCATAGATGGTGAACTCGTCGCCGCGCGTCTCGGCATAATGGAAGGACGTCCAGGTGCGATAGCGGTTTTCCGCCGGGTCGATCTCGTCCACCTGCGGCACTTGCAGGAGATGCTGCGCCCGGCTTTTCGGCTTCTGGCTGAAGGTTCGTGCGCCCGAAAGCCGCTCGACGCGGATTTTCAGGAGCAACATGTCTTCATACATCAGCGAGGCCTGCAATCTCGGATTCGTCTGCTGCCACTCGGCCGGCATCCAGTAATGGGCATCCTCGGCATAGAGGGCGAGCCATTCCTCGTAGCGGAGTTCGTCAAGGAGACGCGCTTCGCGGTAGACGAAATCGACCAGATCCTTTTCGGTGACGGCGCTCATTGGGCCGCTTCCTGGAAGGCAACACCTTCGGGCGTCATCGACATCGTCATATATTTCGTCCAGGCATGGAACTGGTTGCGCATCTGCCGCTCGCTGGTGCCGCCGGCGATCTCGGTCACGTCTTCCGCCTCGCCCGGTTCGTAGAGGCGCTGGATGTTGACCCATTCGAGGCCATCGGCATGCAGGCCGAGCTGCGCGCGCTCGTACATTTCGAGGTCGTCATGGCCAACGATGGAAGTCGGCGCGTTGATCAGGCGGTTGTACATCAGCGTCCGCTCGAAGAGCGTGTCGGGTGCCCCAACGAGGCGGAAAGTGTAGCTCTCGACCAGCGTCCTGTCGGCGGCAACCGGCTTGAAGACGCGCAACGTCTGGATCGGCCCCTTCACCATGATGTTGGGGAAGTAACAGGTGTTGTGGCGGCTCTCGCCGAGGATCGCCCTCGCGCGTTCCTCGCCATAGGCCGCGACCATCTTGTCGAAATAGCCCGGAATGGCCGAATAGTCCGCATGGATGGAGGTGGTCACGCCGGTATGGCCATGGCCATTCGGCCAAACCCGAAGGCCCATCTTCTCGAAGAAATCGTAGGGCGACATGAAGGGCGCATAAACCTCGACCGCCATCGGTTTCTTGCCGCCCTTGGCCTGCTCGCGCTCCCACACCGAGATCGCGGTACCGGCGGAGGATTCATGCGCCACCATCGGATGGCAGGTGTCGGTCTGGTTCTCGACCAGCATCTTCCAGTTGCAGGGATGCATGTAGCGCAGCGGCGCGCCTTCGAGCACGAGCTTTCCTTCCGGCGAACGGTCGATCATGTTGTCGATCGAAGAAAGGCTCTCGCCGAAGAAGGTTTCGAAATCGACGCCCGAAGGCGCAAGGCGGGCGAAGATGAAATCGCGATAGACATGCGCCGCGCCGACCGGCGCAAGACCCTTCACGGCCTCGGTGTCTTCGAGGCCGGTGCCGTCATAGCCTTTCTTGAACGGGATCGCGAGCAGCGCACCATTCGTCTTGAACGACCATGCGTGATACGGGCAACGGAAGAATTTCCCCGTGTTTCCGCAGGCTTCTGAGGCGATCTTCGTGCCCTTATGCGGACAGCGATTATAAAGCACATGGACCGAGCCATCGCTATGGCGCGACGCCAGGACAGGCTGATTGCCGATGTCCGTGGTCAGATAATCGCCCGGATTGGGGATCTGGCTGGCGTGGCCGACATAGATCCAGGTATTGGCGAAGAGATGCTTCATCTCCAGCCGGAAGATGTCCGGATCCGTGTAGACGTCCCGATGCACGCGCTCGGGATGGATTAGCGCCTTGATGGCAGAGGGATCGGCCGCGTAACGGGTCATCGCAGAAACCTCCTATAGATCAAGCACGAGCCGCGGCGTCTTCGCCCGCGACACGCAGATTTGCATCACCTTGTTCGACGCCTTCTCCTCGTCCGTGAGCACGACGTCGCGATGCTCCGGCATGCCCTCCAGCACCGCCGTCTGGCAGATGCCGCAATCGCCGCGCCGGCAATCGCAGACAACGTCCATACCGGCCGCTTCCAGGGCATCGATAATCGACTGATCGGGGCCGACTGTCACCACCTGCCCGGTTGATTTCACCTCGACTTCGAAGGCCTTGTCGCCCGCCGCCGGGGCCGGTGTCGCCGTGAACAGTTCGAAATGCAGTTTCTGCGGGGGCCGTCCGGCAAGCGCCCATAGGGTTTTCACCGCCTCGATCATGCCCGACGGGCCGCAGACATAGGCATCGCCCCCGGCGGCGAGCGCGCCGATCAATGCGGCGAAATCCGGACGGCCGGGCGGCGTGTCGTCATAGTGGACCACAAGCCTTTCGCCACAGATCGTCTCGAGTTCCGGCAGAAAAGCGAGTTCGCCGTTAGCCCTGCCGAGATAATGCAGGCGGAAATCGCGACCTGCCCGGGCAAGCGCAGCGGCCATGGAAAAGACCGGCGTGATGCCGATGCCCCCGGCCAGTAGAAGGACCGGATCCTCATCGTCCGCAAGCGCGAACTGGTTGACCGGCCCCGTGGCGGAAACGGCGTCGCCCTCCTTGAGCGAATGGATATAGCGCGAACCGCCGGCGCTCCGCTCTTCCAGCAGCGTTCCAAGCGCGTAATGGCGACCGGCCCGGCATTCCGGCAGATCGACCAGCGAATAGGGCCGGTCGCCGCCGCCGGGCAGTTTGACGCGAATATGCGCGCCGGCGCTCCATTGCGGCAGCGGCGCGTCGCCCTTCGCTTCGAGCACGAGAGAGCGCACGCGCGGCGTCTCCGCCTTGATTCGGCTCACCGTGAAGGAAAGCTCGCTCACTGCGCTGCTCCTTCCGCCACTTCGGCCGGTGGACGATGCAGGCCGCTGCGAACCAACTGCCCGAGGAAATCCTTGAGCCGGTCGCGCCGGTAGGCGGCAAGATCCGCCCCCTCATAATCATAGAAGCCACGGCCGTCGCGGAGGCCGTTTCGACCCTCAGCCATGTTGCGCCTCACGATCTCGGGCGCGGCAAAACGCTCATCCCCCGTCGCGTCGGTCATATAGCGGCTCGCGTGATAGAGAATGTCGCCACCGCCCCAATCGATGAATTCGAGCAGGCCGAGCACGGCGGAGCGGAAGCCGAATCCGTATTTCACCGCCTTGTCGATATCTTCAGCCGAGGCCACGCCCTCCTCGACCAGCCGCGCCGCCTCGTTCATGGCAAGCGCCTGGATGCGCGGCACGATATAGCCGGGCGAAGCCTTGCACACGACCGGCACCTTGCCGATAGCTTCCAGCAGGCCGGAGAGGCGCGAAACGACCGATGGCAGCGTTTCGGCGGTCGGGCTTATTTCCACGAGAGGAACGATGAAGGCCGGGTTGAGCCAGTGGGCATTGAGGAAGGTTTCCGGACGGCCGCTCCAGTCCGCAAGCTGGGTCGAAAGGTAGGTCGAGGTCGTGGAGGCGACGACGGCACCGGACCCCGCATATCGATCGATCAGCGCCAGGCCATCGCGCTTCGTTGCGTCGGTTTCCGGCACCGCCTCGAAAACAAATTCGACACCGTGCAACCCTTCTTCCGCATGGTCGAACGGATAGAGCGCAATTCTGGCCAGAATGCCCCCGATCGCTCCCGCATCGAAGCCGCCAAGGCCGGCGACCATGTCGAGCGATCCGCGAACCTCCGTGATCAGGCTATCGAAATAGTGCTTCTGTGCCTCATCTTCCCGCGGCTTGGCATCGATCAGGCGAACCTCATAGCCGGCATACGCGAAACAATGGGCGATGCCGCGGCCCATGCGGCCGGCGCCGACACAGGCGATAATCGGGCGTGCGTTTTCGGCCATCGTCAAAGCCCTTCTTGCAACAGCGCCCGCATCGCCTCGCGCGTCGCCCCGCCGAGGCCGAGCCCTTCCAATGTACGCCCGGTGCGGCGGAAGTCGTTGCCGGTCGCCGCTCCCGCGATCGCCAGCAATCCGGCGGCGACCGGAACCGGCGTTCCCGCCCATTCCCCGACCGAGACGAGAAAAGCCAGTCCCATGGCGACGTCCTCGGTCATGTAGCGGTGGCTCATCAGGTCGAGATGCTCGTGCCAGTCGCCGGAATCGACCAACTTGTCATGGGCGAGGTTGCCGTACATCCAGTCGGAGGTGTTGTAGTGGTCCGACAAGGGGAAATGAGGCGCGCCGTAGCCGAGCGTCTCGCGCACCGCTATGCGCTCTGCATCCAGCGCATCATGCACGCGCCGGATTGAGGCTTGCGTGCCTTCCTTGTGAATGTCCCAGCGGTCGAAATGCTCAATCGGCCCGGCATTCATCAGGATCAACGGCGGATGGATGATCGGGCCGGCATTCATCAGCGCCCCGGAGAGCGCATCCTCCACCGGTTCGATCGCTCCGGGAAAAGCCTCGTTGATGATCGCCAGCGCGCACCTGTTGTGGCGAGCGGGAAAGACACCCGTAGGGAGCCGCGTGGCGCGCGTCGTGATCGCCACCTCGTCGATGCCACGCATGCGCGTCAGCCATGGCAGCGTGCCGGTTTCGGCAATCGCGATATCGGCAACGCAACCATCGTCGCGCAGCACTTTCGCCATGACATAGGAGCCGAAGGTTCCGGGCGGCAGATAGATGACCTGGCCGTCGACGAGATGAGGCGCCAGGCGGCGCGCCAGATCCTCCTGCGCGAATGCCGGGACAGGAGCAACGATCAATTCCGCGCCTGAAACGGCTTCCCCGAGATCGTCCGTCACGACAGCAAGCACCACCTCACGCGTGCTCTTCGAATCACGCAGCTTCAATCGCCGCGTTTCACAGACCGCACCGAAGGCCTTCCGGTCGCGGCGCCAGAAACGGACACGGTGGCCCGCCTCGGTGAAATCGACTGCCGCCGCGTGCGATCCGTTGCCTCCTCCCAGCACCGCTATTTCCATCGGAATCCCTTCTGCTCCTCACCTGCGGATCAGTAAATGCTTTAAACTTAAAATTTTCAACCCCCACCCCTCGGATTCTTGTCTCTTGAATGGAAGGGCATAATTGTTTAAGCCTAAAATATATGCCGTCGAAGGAATTCCGGACGAACGCTTTGCCGCAAGCAGCCCAGCATAGCCATACGGATCGCCACGTTCTCGTCACCGGCGCCACGCGCGGTATCGGGTTCGAGATCGCGCGGGCTTTCGTCGCGTCCGGCGCGCACGTGACCGTTCTGGGACGCACGCCGGAGAGCGCCCGCGCCGCGGCGGAGAAACTCGGTGCGGCCGGCCATGTCTATGCCGACATAACGGATGCCGCGGCGCTCGAAAGCGCCATCGCCGAAGCCGAGAGGGCAACCGGTGGCATAGACGTTCTCGTCAACAATGCCGGCGGCGCCGAAACCGCCCCGGTCGGAAAGACGGATGTCGCAGCGCTGCGCGCCATGATGACCCTCAATGTAGAACCCGTGCTGACGGCGGCTCGCGCCGTCCTGCCCGGCATGGTCGCGCGAGGCTTCGGGCGCATCATCACCATCGCCTCGACCGCGGGCCTCAAGGGCTACGCCTATGTCTCGGCCTATTGTGCCGCCAAGCATGCGGCAGTCGGGCTAACGAAGGCGATCGCGCTCGAAACGGCCGGCACAGGCGTCACGGTCAACGCCGTCTGTCCGGGCTACAGCGACACGGACCTGATTGCGCATTCCCTCGACGAACTGGAAAAGAAGACCGGGCGGCCGCGCGGCGATCTCCTCAAGGCGTTTACGCGGCAAAATCCGCTTGGCCGGCTGATCGCCCCGCGCGAGGTCGCTCACGCCGTCCTGTGGCTGGCCGGGGACGAAGCGTCGGCTATCACCGGGCAGGCGATCGCCGTTGCCGGAGGTGAAATATGACGGATACGCTGAGCCTCACCACGCACGACCATATCGACGCCGAATACGCGCTGCGGGAAAACCCGCACGACCACAAGGCCGAGCTGCGCCTGTGGCTCAGGCTCTTGACCTGCACGAACCTGATGGAAGCGGAAATCCGCAAGCGCCTGCGCGAGCGCTTCGACACCACCCTGCCGCGCTTCGACCTGATGGCGCAGCTTTACCGTGCGGAAGACGGGATGCTGCTCGGCGAGCTGTCGCAGCGCATGATGGTCTCGAATGGCAACGTGACCGGGCTTGTCGACCGTCTCGTCCAGGAAGGCCTGATCGAGCGCCAGGTGACGGAAACCGACCGGCGCGCCGCGCGCGTGCGCATGACCGCGCGGGGACGGAGCGTTTTTTCGGAGATGGCGGAAGCGCATGGCGACTGGATCTCCGAAATGCTCGGCGGGTTGAGCGAGGGCGATCAGGAACATTTGTGGAGCCGCCTCGGCGAGCTGAAGACATCGGTTCGCGGTGCCCTGGCCGAGCAAAAGAACCAGCGGAGAAGACCCAAATGAAACGCCAGAACGCGATCGCCGCTCCGCTTTCAGGCTTCAAACCCGAACATTTCCTCTTCTCGGTCGAGGGCGCGATGGCGACGGTGACGCTCAACCGCCCGGAGCGCAAGAATCCCCTGACTTTCGACAGCTATGCCGAATTGCGCGACACCTTCCGCGCGCTGCGCTTCGACGAGACGATCAAGACCGTGGTCATCACCGGCGCAGGCGGCAATTTCTCGAGCGGCGGCGACGTCTTCGAGATCATCGAGCCTCTGACCAGGCTCGAAGCGGCGGATCTGCACGCCTTCACCGCGATGACCGGCGATCTCGTCAAGGAAATGCGCGCCTGTCCCCAGCCGATCGTCAGCGCGGTCGAAGGTGTCTGCGCCGGCGCCGGCGCGATCATCGCCATGGCGTCCGATATGCGGGTTGCCGGCGACGGAGCGAAAGTCGCCTTCCTCTTCAACCGCGTCGGACTTGCCGGCTGCGACATGGGGGCCTGCGCCATCCTGCCCCGGATCATCGGCCAGGGGCGCGCGTCCGAACTGCTCTATACCGGCCGTTTCATGAGCGCGGAGGAAGGCGAACGCTGGGGCTTCTTCAATCGCCTCGCGGCCAAGGGCGAAGCGCTCAAGGCGGCTCTGGAACTTGGCGAAGCGCTGAACGCCGGTCCGACCTACGCCAATTCCGTGACCAAGAAGATGTTGCAGATGGAATGGGCGATGGGCGTCGACGAAGCGATCGACGCCGAGGCGATCGCGCAGGCGCTGTGCATGAAGACCGGCGATTTCCGCCGTGCCTTCGAAGCCTTCGCGGCAAAACAAAAGCCGGTATTCGGGGGCAACTGATATGCCTGACCGAAGCTTCCTCGACTGGCCGTTCTTCGAGCCGAGGCACAAGGTGCTGGCCAATGAGGCGGCGCGCTGGGCGGCGGCGAACGTCGCCTCCCTCGTCGATCATGGCGATGTCGACGGAAGTTGCCGGCGGCTGGTGAAGGCGATGGGCGATGCCGGCTTCCTGAAGTATGCTGTCCCCGAAGACGGCCGTTTCGACGTTCGCTCGCTTTGCATCCTGCGCGAAACGTTCGCCCGTTTCGACGGTCTGGCCGATTTCGCCTTCGCCATGCAGGGGCTCGGCACCGGCGCGATCACGCTCGCCGCGGACGAGGCGATCAAAGCCCGTGTTCTGCCGGGCGTCCGCGCCGGCACGACGATCGCCGCCTTCGCGCTGACCGAACCCGAAGCCGGTTCCGATGTCGCCGAGATCGCGCTGTCGGCGACGCCTGCCGGCAACGACGTGATCGCGCTCAACGGCGAAAAGACATGGATTTCCAATGGCGGCATCGCCGATCACTATGTTGTCTTCGCACGCACCGGAGAGGCGGCGAGGGCGCGCGGCCTTTCGGCTCTTTCGGTGCCTGCGGATACGCCCGGCCTTTCGGTCGCCGAACGGCTGGAGACGGTAGCGCCGCACCCGCTCGCCCGGCTGCGCTTCGAAAACTGCCGCATCCCAGCGGCAAACCGCATCGGTGCCGGCGGCGATGGCTTCAAGATCGCCATGGCCACGCTCGACGTCTTCCGTTCGACCGTCGGAGCGGCGGCGTTGGGCTTCGCCCGCAGGGCACTCGACGCGACGCTTGAGCGCGCCCGCAACCGCAAGCTCTTCGGCGCGCCGCTTGCGGATATGCAACTCACCCAGACGGCGCTTGCCGAGATGGCGACGGAGATCGATGCCGCCGCCCTCCTCGTCTATCGCGCGGCCTGGACCCGCGATAATGGCGCCGCCCGCATCACCCGCGAGGCAGCAATGGCGAAGATGGTCGCGACGGAAAATGCGCAACACGTCATCGACCGCGCCGTGCAGCTTCACGGCGGGGAAGGCGTGCGCGCCGGCTCCATTCCGGAAACGCTTTATCGCGAGATCCGCGCACTGCGCATCTACGAAGGCGCAACCGAGGTTCAAAAACTGATCATTGCCCGCCAGTTGCTGGCGACTGCCGACACGGAGGGATGATGGACCACGCACAGATGGGAGACCGACCGGTGAGCGCATCAGATATTTCGGAGGAGAACGCTCTCAGCGTCCTCCTTCCAAGAGGCTGGAAAAAGCCGCGAGGCTACGCCAATGGCATGATGGGCCGCGGCACCATGGTGCTGACCGGTGGGCTGATCGGCTGGGATGGCGATGAGGTTCTGGCCGAAGGCTTCCTGCCGCAGGTCGAGCAGACCTTGCGCAACATCGTCGCGGTCCTGGCGGAGGGAGGCGCCGAGCCGAAACACATCGCGCGGCTGACATGGTATGTGCGCTCGATCGACACCTACCGCAGTTCCCTGAAGGAACTCGCCCCGATCTACCGCGCGGTCCTCGGCAAGCATTATCCGGCGATGGCGCTGGTGCAGGTCGCCGATCTGGTCGAGCCGGAAGCGCTTGTCGAGATCGAGGCGATCGCGATCATTCCCTACTGACGAATTGCAATCCCATGCAGCTTTGCCACCTCGCCTTCTTCGAAAAGCCGGACGATCCGTCGGCCCACCTCGCGCCGGAGGAAATCGAAAGGCTGCGAGGCTGCCTCACCCGCATGGCCGGCCTTTCGAAGGCGCATCTCTATATGCCGGCATCGGCCAGCGATGCCTATGGCAGCGACGATCCCCTGCCATTCTTCGGCATGCAGCTCTATTTCGAAGCGATCGAGGCCCTGGAAACCGCCGTCGGCGCTGAAAGTGAGCTGAGGGCGCTCGCCATGAGCGGCAAGCTGGCCGGCCTCGCAGGGTCGAAAGCGACGCAGCAGGCGATGCTCTGCCGGCAATTTCCGGTACCCGAGCCGAAACCGGCCGCTGCCACCGCCTGCAGCTATGTCGTTCATTATCCGGGGCCGGCGGAGAACCTGAATGAATGGCTTTCCCACTATATCGCCCACCATGCACGGCTGATGGCGACGTTGCCCGGCATTCGCGAGATCGAGATCCTGTCGCGGATCGACTGGATCGACGCGATGCCGTGGCCGCGTGTCGACCATATCCAGCGCAATCGCATCCTTTTCGATAGCGCCGAGGCTCTGACAGCGGCGCTCAATTCGCCGGAGAGGCATGAAATGCGCATCGATTTCGGCAGCTTTCCGCCCTATAGCGGCGGCAACATCCATTATCCTATGCTGACGGAAATTATTCGGCCGTCAGGCCGTATGGAGGCGAACCATGGCTGAGCGGTCTTTCGCCCGGGAAGTCGAGAAACTTCGTCTCGGAGAGGGCGAGGAATTCCGTGGTGAAGGCATCCTCGCCATCACCAAGGCGCTGCTCGAATGCGGTGTCGGCTATGTCGGCGGCTATCAGGGCGCACCGATCAGCCATCTGATGGACGTGCTTGCCGACGCGCAGGACATTCTGGGCGAACTCGGCGTGCATTTCGAAGCCAGCGCTTCGGAAGCGACCGCAGCGGCGATGCTTGCCGCTTCCGTCCATTATCCGATCCGTGGCGCGGCGACGTTCAAATCCACCGTCGGCACCAACGTCGCCTCCGATGCCCTCTCCAACCTCTCCTCCGGCGGCGTCACCGGCGGTGCCCTCATCATCGTCGGCGAAGACTATGGCGAAGGCTCCTCGATCATGCAGGAGCGCAGCCACGCCTTCGCCATGAAGAGCCAGATCTGGCTGCTCGACCCGCGCCCGGACCTGCCGACCATCGTGGAGACGGTGCGCCACGGCTTCGAATTGTCCGAAGCCTCGAACACGCCGGTGATGATGGAAGTGCGCATCCGTTGCTGCCACGTCCACGGCAGCTTCAAGACGAAGGCCAACCGGCGCCCGCCGATGACCGTCGCCGAGGCGCTGGAAAAGCCGCGGCGCGACACCGGCCGCATCGTCCTGCCGCCGGCTTCCTTCCTGCACGAGAAAGAGAAGATCGCGAAGCGCTTGCCGGCCGCCGTCGATTACATTCGCTCGCACAAGGTCAACGAATTCTTCGGACCGGAAAGCGGCAGGGTCGGCATCGTCATGCAGGGCGGCATGTATAACGGTGTCGTCCGCGCGCTCCAGCGCCTCGGCCTTGCCGATATCTATGGCGAGACGAAGGTGCCGCTCTATGTGCTCAATGCCGTCTATCCGCTGATCGACGACGAATTCCTTGATTTCTGCCGCGGCAAGGACGCTGTGCTCGTCGTCGAGGAAGGCCAGCCGAATTATATCGAACAGGCCTTCGCCGCGATGCTCTACAAGGCGGGCGCATCGATCAAGCTTGGCGGCAAGGACTACCTTCCGATGGCCGGCGAATATAGCGGGCAGATCATGCTCGACGGTATCGGCGCCTTCCTCCGCGATTTCTCGCCCGAAATCCTTTCCGACAAGGATCGCGCCCCGAACGAACCCGCGGCCGCGATCGAGGCGCCGAACCTCGCCTCGGCCGTTCCCGGCCGGCCGCCGGGCTTCTGCACCGGCTGCCCCGAACGGCCGATCTTCGCC